>DATHJP010000607.1:0-5009 GCA_035489695.1 Terriglobales bacterium | reverse complement strand
ACGCGATTGGATGGAAGCGCTCCTGTCACTCTGTCCTGGTCGAATGCAAGATCTCGCGTGCGGATTTTCTGGCTGATCGCGGCAAACGATTTCGCCAGAAACCCGATACCGGTGTTGGATGTGAACGTTTCTATCTCACCCCCAGGCAACTTGTTCACATCGACGAACTGCCGGTGGGCTGGGGATTACTGGAATACCACAGCCGAACCGTAAAGCTCGCGCGGGCTGGCGCCCGCAATCTGCGTACGGCGGTCGGATTTCGCTACGAAATGAATCTGCTTTTAGCCAGCCTTCGTCGTGTTGAAGTCCGTATAGAACCGCAAAATATTACTGACTTCCTCAAATGGAAGAACCGCATGGCGGAATACAATCGCGGTGCGCTGCCCAAAGGCATTTTACCCACCGAAGAAGAAATGAATTATTTTCTGGAAACAGAATCGAGTGCGCCTGCCGAAAATGCTACCGCGTTGACTGCCGAGAATCCGAAGTGATTTGCTAAGTTAAATGCAAACCAAAAAAACCGGGCTGGTTGGCCCGGTTTTAATAGCGTCGAGTTGAGATGCGGTTACATCACAGCGCGGCGCAAACCTGACGCCGAGAGTGGCTGGTCCTTTTTGTGACCAACTCCGTTATATCTATTGGTCCCCCGTCAGCCACAGAAACAGAGAAACGAGGAAACAGGGTTTGGAAGTGCAAGCCACGTGCCACGACGGGATTTCATCTGTCACGCAATGTAAGTCTTGTAAAAGATTGATAATAAATATGTTACATACACCATAATCTATCGGTCGTGGCAAACCCAACGCACCGTGTTCTTGACGCGTCAAAACTTTTGCATAACTTGGCAAGCTCGTTGTGTGCGCCCGGAAGTCTGACTCGAAGGCAGGTTACAGTTCGCGGCGTCCTTCCATGGCTTTCAGCATCGTGATCTCGTCCGCATACTCGATGTCGCTGCCCACTGGAATGCCCATGGCGATGCGCGTCACCCTGAGCCCGGGACGCTTCAGTTGCTCCGACAGATAGACAGCGGTGGCTTCGCCTTCCACCGTGGGATTGGTTGCGATAATCACTTCCTCAACCTGACCGCCATCTACGCGCCGCACCAGGTTGGAAATACGCAGTTGCTCCGGGCCGACGCCATGCAAAGGTGAGATCGCTCCATGCAGCACGTGATAGACACCGTTAAAGTGCTTGGACTTCTCAATCGCCGCGATGTTGGTGGGTTCTTCGACCACACAAACCAGCCGTTGATTTCGAGTCGGGCTGGTGCAGTAAAGGCAGGGGTCGATGTCAGTAATGTTGTTACAAACCGAGCAGAGGCGCAGGCTGGCCTTGACGTCACGCACGGCTGCCGCCAGCGCTTCGGCGTCTTCATCATTCGACCGCAAGATGTAAAACGCGAGCCGCTGCGCCGTCTTGCTGCCAATTCCAGGCAGCTTCTTCAGTTCATCAATAAGACGCACCATGGGTTCAGCAAAACGACTCATAGATGTAATTTGAAATCAGAGTGGTGAATACTGCTCGATGAATGACAACAGGGAAGGAATCTCACAGGCCGCTCAATCCCATCCCGCCGAGCATGCCGCCCATGGTGGACTGCATGGCCTCGTCCACTTTTCTGCCGGCGCCATTGATCGCAGCCGTGATCAAATCCTGAAGCATTTCCAAATCCGCAGCCTTGGCGGCCTCTGGATCGATTTTGATGCTCAATACCTGTTTTTTTCCATCCATCCGCACAGTTACGCTACCACCGCCAGAGGAGCCCTCAACGACAGTTTCCTCCATCTTTTTCTGCAGCACTTCATACTGGCGCTTGGCTTGTGACATCAGGTCTTGCAAGTTAAATCCGCCCATGGTTGAAAACCTCGGTCTTGGGTCGCAGGTATTAGGTCTCAGGAGTTGAGAACTAGAGACGACTCTGGCTTACCGTCTTTCTTTGTAATCAATAACTGTCCTAATTTCGGCTCCGAACTTCTCTTGCATTCGACGGACAACCGGATCCTGTTCTACTCGGCTACGACCGCCGCCGTTTGAAGGCCCACGATTTGTTGGCGCAGCCTGCACTTTGCTTCCTGGAATTATTTTCAGCTTGACTGGCCGGCCCAAAACTTGGCTGGCGGTTGCAGTGAGCAATCGCTTTGCCTCGGCGCTGAGCGACATGTCGACCACGGCCGCGGATGCCGTTACTTTGATCTGCAGCTCGTCCCCTTGCACCTGCCACTCGCCACCGTCAAGCAGCGATACCAGGACTCGATGACCCGCGCCGCCTAGCGCATCCAGCACTGTACTTGAGAGATTGAGTTGTTCCGCCCCAAGCGTTTCTGGAATAGGATCTGCTTGGGCTGAGATTTCCTCTACGGGCTCCGACATCGCCGCTGGTGCCGCCGCACCCATCACGACGGGCGGATTGGCTCTCGCCGCAACCTTCGATGGGGGGGCAGGCGAATTTTCAGTGGAAAGCTCTGGTTTTGATCCGCCCTTACGCGCTGAATCCGCCGCGAACGGTGAAACATAATTCGGGCGAGCGCTCGGGGATGCTTCGGACTTCCTGGCTTCGGGGACAATGGAAGGCTTGCCCGTCGGGCGCTGTACGTTTCCCACACTTGCTTCACTGAGCAACTGCTCGATCGGTAGCAAACGCTGTGCGTGCGCCATCTTCAGCAGGCCCAGCTCCAAATGAAAACGCTGTTCCTGGCGATAACCCAGCTCACCGTGCGTGCGCAGCATGATCTGAAGATGACGCGCCAGGTCTTCCTCGCTGAACAGTTCGGCCACGCGCGCCACACGCTTACGTTCGTCTCCAGAGATTTGCAGCAGGGAAGAATCGCCTCCGGCTATTTTGGCAACTACAGTGTTGCGTAGAAATCGCACCATCTGACGCGCAAAATGGGTGGGACTGTGACCTTCGCTAATCAGTTGATCCACCACCCGCAACACTTCTTCACTGGACCCCCGAGCCACCGACTGCATGATCTGCTCCAGCACTCCCGAAGGCGCTGCCCCGACGAGCTGTCGCACCTCGTCCAAGCTCAGGCGACCGCCGGAGGACGCGATGGCCTGGTCCAGAATAGACAGAGCGTCACGAATCGAGCCGTCGCCTCCTTCGGCTACCAGCGCCAACGCATCTTCATCGGCTTCGAGCTGTTCTCTGGCAACAAGGTCTTTCAGTTGTCCGAGAATCTCCTCAAATTTGACGGCGCGGAAACTGAAATGCTGGCAACGCGAGCGGATGGTTTGTGGAATATCTTCGGGCTGAGTAGTGGCCAGCATGAAAACGACGTGACCCGGCGGCTCCTCGAGTGTCTTCAGAAGAGCATTGAAGGCAGCATCGGTAATCTGATGGGCCTCGTCGAGAATATAAATCTTGAAGCGATCGCGGGCCGGCCGATATCGAGTTGCTTCGCGCAGTTCACGGATCTCATCGATGCCACGATTGGTAGCCGCGTCAATCTCAATCACATCTACCGAATTTCCGGCACGTATTTCAGTGCAGGACTCGCAAATTCCACACGGCTCCGAGACGGGCTTATCAGAAGACCGGCAGTTAAGCGCCATGGCCAGAATGCGAGCGACTGTGGTTTTGCCGATACCCCGGTGTCCACTGAAAATGTATCCATGGGCAGTCCGCTGTTGCTCGATGGCGTTTTTCAGAGTCCGGGTAACATGCTCTTGCCCGATGACCTCAGAAAACTTCTGCGGACGGTATTTACGCGCCAGGACCTGGTAGCTCATGGGTGAGTAAGTCATTATACCGTGCATCCTGACTCCACCTGAACGGACTTGGCGCGCTTGATGACATGGCTTTTTGGCAGGGCAAGGCCCTTTCGCCGCCTCAAGAAGTCCTTGCGAAGAGTTCTGACAAGGGATAACCTTTTGGACGAACTCGGCGTGTCTGAAAGCCTCTGGAGGCTCTATGCAGCTAAGACTGAGTACTCGAACCATAGATGGTGTTCTGATCGTCGATTGTGGCGGCCGCATTGTTTTCGGCGAAGAGTCCGCCAGCTTGCGTGACACAGTTAAGAAACTGATCCCGGACAATAAAAACATCGTGCTCAACCTGGGCGGTGTCAATTACATCGATAGCGGCGGGCTCGGGACTCTGGTGGCGCTGTATACCACGGCGCACAATGCCGGCGGTTCTATCAAGCTGGCGAACTTGACCCAGCGTGTCGGCGACCTGTTGCAGGTTACCAAACTGCTCACTGTTTTCCAGGTCTATGACAGTGAAGAGCAGGCAGTGCAATCGTTCAGCAAAACCGCAGCGGCGTAAACTTCGAGGCGTCCTCATTGACGCCTTCCCGCAAACTAAGAATGCTTCAGCCAAGGCACGCTCCAGCCTTTTTGTATAATCACCCCTCTGCTTATTAGCCAAGAATCTCTTCGGGGGCACACTTGTCACAGGCGGAAATTGGAATCATCGGCGGCAGCGGCCTTTACGCGATGCCCGGGCTGAGCGAAGTGCACGAGGTCCGTCAGGAGACTCCGTTTGGCGACCCTTCCGACGTCTATGTTTTGGGCACGCTCGAAGGCAGAAAAGTGGCGTTCCTGGCGCGGCACGGTCGCGGCCACCGCATTCTTCCAACCGAGCTGAACTTCCGCGCCAATATTTATGGCTTCAAGCAGTTGGGGGTCGAGCGTATCGTTTCGGTTTCCGCGGTGGGATCGCTGAAAGAGGAACACCAACCTTTGGAGTTTGTCATTCCCGACCAGTTCTTTGACCGGACACGACACCGTGTGGACACATTTTTTGGGGAGGGCATCGTCGCGCACATCGCTTTCGCCGATCCGATTTGCCCGGAACTCGCCAAAACAGTTCAAGCGGGCTGCAAGAAAGCGGGCGTGGTCGGCAAGCGAGGCGGCACATACTTGTGCATGGAAGGTCCGCAGTTTTCTACCAAGGCGGAGTCAAATGTTTATCGAGCTTGGGGTATGGACGTAATCGGCATGACCAACCTGCAAGAGGCCAAGTTGGCGCGCGAAGCCGAGATCTGTTACGTGACGGTGGCGAT
>DATHJP010000606.1:0-14854 GCA_035489695.1 Terriglobales bacterium | reverse complement strand
CCAAGGCTGGCAACGGCTGCCAAAGAAAGACCAACCGCCGCCGCGGTCTGGAAGCGGTCAAGCAATGCCTCGGCTATTAATCCCACGATTGGCAACGCCAGCAACGCCGCCCACAGCGTAAAACGTTCAAAGGTCAAGATTTCAAAGGCGCGCCCAAAAATCCATTTGGGAACAGGAGTTGTTCCTCCCAAGCCAAATAGAAATGCAAACCAGAAACCAAGCAGCAGCGGCCGCAGCCTGCGATTGGAGGAACCAAACCACAGAATGAATGGCAGGGCGAGAATCAAAGCTCCGTAGGGGATCACGAAATAGTTAATGAAATACGTAGGGTTCATCAGCAGGTTCGAGCGGCTGGCATGGGGGATGGGCATCTGCTCGATGGGATGGCGGATGATCGCAATCCAGTAGGGCAGAAGAACGATCCCAACTCCGATCCCGGACAGCACCGCGAAAACTCCAGCGCGTCCGATGACGGAAAAAACTGAGCTTCCTTCTCTTCGATCCAAACAAGCCAGCCAGAGCACCGGTAAGGCGAACAGCATAGAACCGAACAGAAGCGTGACGTGGTGTACGGAAGCTGCGGCCAACGTCAGGATTACACCTTTGAGCAGAGCCCGGCCCACGCCGGTTCGAGACCAGTCGTAGAAATAAGGCAAAGCCAGCAGGTAAAGCGGCGCCGACAACATGGTGGATAACTGGCCAGCCGAATACACCAGAAATCCCACCACTCCTAGAAAGACGCTGAACAAGGCCGCGTAGCTACTGGCTCGTTCATCCACCCAGAGCCTGGCGAAACGATAGACGCCCACCGGTAGCAATAAAATTGCGATCAACTGCACCAGCATGTAGGCCATCTTCAGGCCGATGACATAGGAAAAAAGTGCGATCCACTGATGGCCCAGCGGAGGGTAGGTGGTCTGGGAGAAGCCGGCGAACCATTTCTCGTTCCACGGATCAAACCAGTGATGGGCATAGTGAGAAGCGAAAAAGATGTGAAAGTTGGCGTCGTAGGAAGTGTTCAGGGGCAGCTGCAACATGAGCAGCGGTCCATGCACAGCCAACGCCAGAAGTACGATCGCCGCCAAGGGGATCGGCCGCCGGAAATAGCTCGTTTCCACGGTAATAGAAGTCCTCCCCAATTATGTGAGCAGCTGTTTGATTCAACCAGAGCCGGGAAGGTTTGCTGGTTTTTTGTGTGCTTTGGGCGCATGTCACTGGCCAAAGTGGGATTCCCACAGGCTGTGCCCAATGAGGTGAGACTCTGCATCCAACCGCTGTAAAACGCAGGGCATCAGAACGATGGGCAAGCGGACGACCCAGAACAACTGAAGGTAGGAACGGCGAACGTGCGCCCAAACCGCACCATGGTAGGAAAGAAGCCACAAATCGTGCTGTTCTGTCTCTTGCTGCTGGCCAGTGTGGCGGCCGGGCAAACCTTCGAGCTGGGTAATCAAAACTCAACCACACCAAACAAGTCCGCGAAGAAAAAGCCAAAGGCACAGACCTCGAGCCCACAACCTTCCGCGCCGAGCTCAGAGGGATCAATTGGATGGGGATCCGGCATCGAAGTCGCTCGTGATTCCCGCGCGGCGCAGCAGGCGCTGCAACGCAACGATTACTCGTCCGCGGTGATGTATGCCAGTCGAGCCGCCAATGCTGCTCCGCAGAACACCGGCCTTTGGTTCCTCCTGGGTTATTCAGCTCGTCTGGCAGGACAATATCAAGTCTCAATCAATGCCTACAGTCGCGGCCTGCGGAATCAGCCAGGTTCCATACAAGGACTCTCAGGGCTGGCGCAAACCTACGTAAAGATGGGTCGTCAAGCCGAAGCGAAAGAAGTCCTGCAAAAAGTGCTGGCGGCGAATCCCCGGAGCGTGAACGACCTTCAGTTGGCTGGCGAAATATCCCTCAGCACCGATCCAAGCGCGGCCCTCGATTTGTTAAAGCGTGCAGAAGCGCTGCAACCCTCAGCGCGGGGCGAACTGCTGATCGCGCGCGCCTATCAGCGATTGAATCAGCCCCAGGCTTCCAAGCAGTATTTGGATCGGGCACAAGCCCGTGCGCCGCGTGATCCGAATGTGTTGCGAGCGGTCGCGTCCTTCTATCGGGATGCGAAACAGTATGACCTCGCCATCGCGACTTTGCAGAAAGCAGTCTCCGGCAAAGATGTTGGAGCGCTCTCCGAATTAGGTTACACATACCAGTTGGCGGGGAAGAAGAAACAAGCGGCGGAAACTTACGCGAAAGCTGCCAGCATGAACGCCAACGATACCGGACTGCAATTGAGCGCGGCCCAAGCGCTGGTGAACGTCGGGCAGCTTGACCGTGCCGCTACTTTTCTTCAACACGCCGAGGCGCGAGACGCCAACAACTATCGGCTGCACGCCATTCGTGGCCAGATTGCCAGCCTGCAGGCTCGCAATCAGGATGCGATCCGCGAATATCGTATCGCCATCGAGCACTTGCCCGACGGAGTTCCCGAAGGCCCACTCTATCCGATCTCATTACACTTGAGTCTTTCTGAGCTATATCGCGGAGCCGATGACCAGGCTGGAGCCGACCGGGAGTTGGCCGTCGCCCGCACCGAGCTTGGAAAAATTAGCGGCGTGGAGGATTCCAGCAAGCCCGAATTTCTTAGATTGAGAGCTTCGGTCGAAGCTGCCTCCAATGACGTTGCTGCTGCTGAGAAGGATCTAAAAGAAGCTCTGGCGCTTGATCCCGGCAACCTCAACATCATGCTCAGCTATGCCAACCTGCTATGGAAAATCAACCGCAAGCCGGAAGCAATGCAGATGTACAGCAAGGCGCTGGAGATGGATCCCACGAACCATTCGGCCCTAACCGCCATGGGTTATCTGTCTCGCGAAATTCCAGACCAGAAGGCGGCGGAAAAATACTTTATCAAGCTCTCCACGCTGTACCCGAATGATTATGTCCCATTCATTGCGCTAGGCGACTTGTATACGTCCACCCGCGAATTTGCGCGGGCGCAAACGAACTATGAGAAGGCCCACCAGTTGGCGCCCAACAATCCTTTGGTGGCTTCCGGAGGGACAAACTCGGCACTCGAAGCTCATGAACTCCCAATCGCCAAGCGCTGGCTGGATCGTGCGGATGCCAATCCAGTTCTCAACCAGAGCCCGCAAGTGATGAGGGAACGGGAAAGATATCTCACCTGGACAGGGCACTACGAAGAGTCCGCGGCGCTTGGATACAAAGTGTTGGAGAAACTTCCTCGCGATCCAGAGGCGCCGGTCTATCTTGCTTACGACTTGCTGTTCTTGAACAAGTATGACGAGGCGGCGCAAATCGTCGAGAAGTATCAGCCAATTCTGCCTCGCGATAAGGACTTGCGATTGATCGCGGGCTACGTCCACGTACATTCCGGTCAACTCCGCGAAGCGGTCACAGATTTCAGCAACGCGCTCGAGTTGGATCCGAAGGTGGCTACCGCCTATATGAATCGCGGCTTCGTGCTGAATGATTTGAAAGAAGGCGACAAGGCAGCGAAGGACTTTGAGGCCGCCATCAAGTTGCGTCCGAATTATGCCGAGGCCCACTTGGGACTGGGTTACGCGTACCTGCAACTGCACCGTGCCAAGCCCGCTTTAAAGGAAATAAACATCGCAGCCAAGCTGAAAGGCGAATCTAAAGCTACTCATCTGGCGCGCGCAGAAGCTTATCGTCAGCAAATACTTTTGCGTCAAGCTGAGGCAGAGTATCGAGCGGCGCTAAAAATTGCGCCCAACGATGTCACCACCCGGCTGGCGCTGGCGGACACCCTTTATCGTCTGCATCGTTACGACGAATCCATCGATATTTTGAAATCCGCAATCGGACTATCAACCCACGATGATTTTGTTTACGCGCAGATGGCACGGGCGTACGCGCAGCTTCATCGTCGCGACGAAGCACTGAAAGCCATCGCCGCGGCGGAAAAGCATTCCACGGATACCAAGGTTTTCATTGCCACTGGCGAGGCGCTGCTTATTCTGGGCGACCACCAGGCGGCGATGGATCACTACGCCCGCGCTTTGGAATCCTCCGATGCCGATCGTGTCGAAGTCCGGCTGGCGTTGGCCCGGCTGTTCGCTCATGAGGGCCGTCGTGACGAAGCCCAGCAGCAGATTGCTTTGGGTTTCGCCGAAGCCCGCGTAGGCGAAGCGAATCCGATTACTCCTCAGAATCTGTTGGAAGCTGCCGATGTGCTCATGGCCATCGAGCAATTTGATTTGGCAAAAAAGTATTTTGAACGCGCCCAGGCGGAGGGAGCCGATCAGGAAGCTGTGGCCGTTGGTCTGGCCAACGCTTATCTGGCGCTGGGTGAAACGGAAAGTGCCGGGCAACTGTTGCAGAGCATGGGGAATACTCCGGAGAGCAGCGAGAATTATGAGTATTTAGTCGCGCTGGGAAACGTTTATCGCCAGCAGCAGGACACGGTGCAGGCCTTGTCCGCGTTTGCGCGCGCCAATCGCCTGGTGATGGGCAATGAGTCGACGGAGCGCGCGGAACTGGACCTGGCAGGACAAGAAGGACGCCAGATCACTAACAACCTCAGCGTACAATCGGAAATTTCCCTGAACCCAATTTTTGAAGACATCAACATCTACACCACCGATGCCAAACTGCTGGGTGTGACGAATCCGGCTCTGCTGCCCACTCCACGTTCTTCGATCGAGACTCGTGCCGACGCTCGCTATCGAATCCACTTGAATGGCTGGCCCGCAATTACCGGCCTGGTTGCCGAACGAAATGCTCGAGGACAAATCTCGTTTCCCAGCGAGTTGCTGATTCAGGATCGCAACACCTACGACACCATCTTCAACGGCGGCATCAACCCCGTATTTCACCTGGGAAGTAATACCATCGCATTGACGCCCGGTATCCAATACACCATCCGCCGCGACACCATCTCGCCCGTGGACCTGAATCAGAACCTCTTCCGCCAGTTCCTTTATCTCTATACCAGCGCTTTCGGCAATTGGGTCTCGGTTTCAGGCAGCGCGGTGCATGAGGCAGGGCCATTTACTGAACGCACGGACGGCCTACGTTCCCGTGACCTCTCGGGGCACCTGAACTTTCTGGTAGGCCGGCCTTGGGGAAAAACCGCATTCCTTACGGGATATTCGGCCCGCGACGTTCTGTTCCGGCCCCTGGTGCGCGAGTATTACACCACCAGCACCTACGTGGGATTGCAACGCAAGTTCGGACAGAATCTGCGAGCGTCTATTTTCGCGGAGTATCTAAGATCGTGGCGCGTGCAAGACAATCTTTTCGCCATCGCCCAGGCTATACGGCCGGCGTTCGATTTGCAGTACACCGCGGGCAAGCACTGGAGCGTGCAAGCGTCCGGCTCCTGGTCCAAAGGAGAAGGGTTTCACGCATACGACAATGTGAACAATCAGTTCCTCGTCTCCTATGTAAGATCGGTGCAGCGTCCGTTAAACGATGGGCTCGCCGATGTTCCGGTGACGTATCCTCTGCGCTTTTCCTTCGGACTGGCGCAACAGACGTTCTACAATTTCACTGGCGGCAACAGCACCAAAGTGCTTCCCATTGTGCGCTTGACGCTTTTTTAAGGTGAGAAAATTTCGTGCCTGATAATAACGGACCAATAGCGATTGCTTCTGAGGTGATACGCCAAAGCGCCGCCCGGGTAATTGGCCGCGGTTCCACCGGGTCTTTGCGCGCCAGGGTTCTAAGCGGCAGCATGATCATGCTGGTTAGCTCTGGCCTGGTGGGCGCGATGAATCTGGTTTACAACCTGGCCATCGCCCACGGCCTGGGTGCGGCCAGTTTCGGTCACGCCAGCGCCGTCTACACGGTATTGATGCTGCTGTCGTCGGTGACACTCTCTTTTCAATTATTGTGCTCCAAGTTCGTTGCTAAGAATGATTACCTTCCAGCCAAAGTAGGTATCTATCGTTTCTTGCATCGACGCGCCTGGATGTTCGGAATCGGCATCAGCCTGATTCTGGTGCTGGCCAGTCCGATCGTCTCCGCTTATCTGAATTTACCCACCCGCAATTACATCCTCATGCTCGCCGCGGGCACGATTTTCTTCATACCGCTGGGAGTTCGCCGCGGTTTGATGCAGGGCATGTATGACTTCCCGCACCTGGCGGGAAATTTCGTTTTGGAAGTCGTCGTCAAGCTAATAGGAGCGTTGTTACTGATCCAAGCCGGATTGGGCGTCACCGGTGTGATCGCGGCAGTGGTTGCCTCCATCGTGTTCGCCTATTTCGTGGCCAAGCCGGGACGCGAGCTGGCGACCGACGCGCAAGGCGGATTGCCCGCTACTCTGGAAGAAGGTGTACAAGCCATCGTATTTTTCGTGGGCCAGGTGATTATCAACAACCTGGACATCATTCTGGTAAAGCATTTCTTTTCCGCGACGGAGGCCGGAGTGTACGCCACCATCGCTCTGGTCGGACGCGTGGTCTACATGTTGTCGTGGTCTGTGGTCAGCAGCATGTTTCCCTTTTCTGCGCGAGTACGTTCGCACGAGCGCGATGGCCGCGCCGTGCTGAGCACGGCACTGCTGCTGGTAGTTCTGATTACTTCATTGTTCACGCTGGCAGTCTGGCTGGCTCCTTCGTCGTTATGGCATAGCGTATTGGGTAAAGGTTTCCCTCTGGGACAGCAGACTCCCTACTCGTCATTGCTGGTGCTCTATGCGGCTACGACCGGAATCTACTCTCTGGGTGTAGTGCTCATGAGCTACGAAATTTCCCGAAAAATCGGGAATGTGGGCTGGCTTCAACTGGGTTTCAGCGGAGCGATTGTTGGCGGAATTTATCTCTTCCACAATACCCTGCAGGACGTGATCACGGTCCAACTGGTCATCATGATGTTGCTTCTGCTGGCGGTGTCGATCCCATTTTTCCGGGCTCAGGCGGAGGCCACGACTCGCCAGACCGAAATCAGGGTTCCGCTGGATATACCGGCCGGCGCAATGGAAAAGGTTCGGCGGGTAACGGAAGATGAAGTGATTTCCGAATTTCTTAAGAGCGAATTTTATCAGCCCGAGTTCGATCGCTACCGGGAGCAGTTCCGTGAAATTGTGGCCCATCCAGACCTGAGCAGCGCCAGAGAAAATGAACTGCGTCGCGCGCTGCTCTACCGCCGCCGTGGCAGGTTATGGCGTGAGTTGCCCGTCGACACGGAATGGTGGCAGGTAGAATTACGGGCCGATGATCTGCCCCGCATCCGTGTGTTCCCGCGCAATCACTGGCGCAAACTCGCCAATGGCAATTTCTATCTCACGGAAATGGTGGATCACATTCGGGCCCGAGTAGGTTCCCATCCTTCGGACACGTTCGTTGCCAAGCTGCGTTCGCTCAGCGATGAACTGGCCAGCGCGCCGGAGCACGATAGTTCGGTGCTGCTCATTGGATTAGACGAAGAGAGTCCTTTGACCATTATCGAAGGCAATCATCGAATGGCCGCCGCCAGTCTGGTCTCGCCACAAGATATCCATTTGCGATTCCAATTCCTATGCGGATTTTCTCCCAGAATGACCGAGTGCTGCTGGTATCAGACCGACCTCTCGACCCTGTGGCGTTATGCCCGGAACTTCGTAACCTACTTATTTGAAGATCCAGACATCGTGATCGAGCAAGCCTCGCAGACTCATTTGTCATCCGATACCGGAGCGGGCGTAGTGTAACGTCCGACTCTCCGGGATGAAGTGTAGCGCCGGCGTCCCGCCGGCTTTTGTCCAGGAATATACATATATAGAGCTGCCCAATTGCCGGCGGGGACGCCGGCGCTACCTATCACTCGATGGGGTGGTAGGCGCGAGCTCAATGCTGCGAGCAACGTAACGTGAACCGTCAAATACGGCGGAGA
Organism: Terriglobales bacterium; assembly: GCA_035489695.1. Lineage (GTDB taxonomy): Bacteria > Acidobacteriota > Terriglobia > Terriglobales > Acidobacteriaceae > 40CM-3-55-5. The sequence continues at coordinate 7,003 of DATHJP010000606.1, read as the reverse complement.
TTCCTACCTCGGATCCCTGGTGAACGTCGCGGAGCACACTAGTGGGCAGAGCTTCGAGGTAAATGTCGTAAGTCTTGCTGTCGGGGTCATTGGCGATGGCAATCAGCCGGCGCGATAGATCGATATAAGTTATCTTGCCAAAAAACGAGAATGACGAACCTGGCTGAGCCAATATATTGATCTCACGCACCTCGCTGCGCTCCCGTCCTTGGGAGCCGAAAGTGATCGAAACCAATGAGCCTGGCTTAAGATCTGCGACGGATCGGGTTTCTTTGTCCTGCCGCACCACCGTGGTGGGATCAAGATGAAACTTGGACGGCTCTGCCGAAAGCTCATCTCGGAGAGTGAGAGTTCCGGCGCCACGGTCGTAGCTAATGACTTGGCCTCGCGCGTCTCCGACCGGAGCTTGGGTCTCAATCCAAATTGTCTTGGCAAATATTCTGGTTCCTTCCAGTTGTGTATCGACGTAAACGCGCTGACCGGCTTTCAGTTCCCGTTGATTCGAGGCCTGACCGTCGCGAAAGAAGCGTGTGCGTACGTCGAATCCCAGCCGCATTTTTTGCTTGCCGCCGAAAGTTTGCACCGTTACTTGATTCTGGATCGGATCGAGCTTTGCTACCGTACCCCCGATCAAGGAGACTTTCTTCTTTGGCAACGGCGGCAGATCCAACAACGGGTCGTGCTCCGCCGGTGCAGCGGTGGTAGAGGATGTCTTTGCCGGTTCGTTGGAGTTCGATGGAACCGGCGCCGGTTGAGACTGGGCATTCATGCAGGCGCCAAGCGCCAGAAGCATCGAGAGTTGCAGCAGACGAGACATAGTTTTCCAGCTTCTTGGATGCAGCTCACCTTGAAAGAGTGGCCAAAGTCACTGAAAATAAGGGGCAAACCGGGCAAACGCGAACTGCTGAATGGGCATCATATATGCAACGAATCGATACAACTTTGAACTCATGAAACGTTTTCAACTATTTCTCATTCTGGTGGTTGCGGCTAGCTTGACGCCTGCCTGGGCCGGCGATCTGCGGATTACTCTGCCCAAGCGAACCAAACCTACTCCAGTACAGCAGCTCAATCGCGACGGAGTCAAAGCCATCGAGAAACATAAACTCGATAAGGCCGAAAAGCTCTTCTACAAAGCCTATCTTTTGGATCCCAACGATCCCTTCACTTTGAATAATCTTGGCTACATTTCTGAGCTTCAAGGGAAAGTGGAGCGGGCTCAGCGCTATTACCAATTGGCATCACGACAGGATTCAGAAACCGTCATTGATCAGGCCAGTGTTCCAGAATTGAAAGGGAAACAGCTGACCGAGATCACAGGTTCCTTTGGCAACCGTGAACTGAGAGTCAATCGCGGCAATGTCGAAGCCATGAGCCTTCTCTCCCAAGGCAGAACCCAGGAAGCAGCGGTCGTTCTTCAGCGGACCTTGGCGGTAGATCCACACAATGCCTTTACCTTGAACAATCTCGGTTTCACCATGGAATCGGAAGGCGAGCTGGAGTCGGCTTACCGCTACTACAATCAAGCCGCGAATGCGCATTCTTCCGATCCAATTATTGTTTCGCTCGATCCGCACTGGCGCGGCAAAGCGATCAGTGAAGTAGCGGCGAATAACGCCAAGGCAGTTCAGCGCCGCATGGAAACCGAGCAAACCATCCAGGATAAAGTCGCACGCCTGAATCTGCAGGGAGTTTCCGCGCTTAACCGCAACGATTCGCAGGCGGCGCGTGGTTATTTTGAACAGGCCTATAAACTCGATCCCAAGAATGCGTTCACGCTAAACAACATGGGGTACGTTGCGGAAATGGACGGCGACCACGAGACCGCCGATCAATTCTATGCCGCCGCCAGGGAAGCCAGGGATGCGAGTGCTCGAGTTACGCTGGCGAACCGTCACGAAATGCAGGGATTGCCTCTCGGCCAAGTAGCGCGCAGTAATGATGAAGGCGCACAGGCGAATCTGGAAGCAGCACGCGAAGCGCGGCAACGTGAAGGTGGACCGATTCAACTGAAACGCCGCGACAATACGCCGGTGACTGAACCCGAATCTGTGCCCTCACAACAAAATCAGGCACCCCCGGCCGAAGCGCCACAGAGTCAACCGCCACCGAGTCAACCGCCACAGAATGAGTCTCTCCCCAACTCGCCGCCACAGCGATGACCAAACTGCCAGCCTCCTAAAAGTGGACAGGTTACTTTAGTGGTACAATCTGGCGGAAATAATTTACTCCCAAAACACTCCCAAACTGGGACCACGCCCGCGCCTTTCGTCACCCGTTAATCCAGTCGGGTATTCAAAACAAAAGACTTACCTAGACATCTCTCCAGTAAAAAAGATGGAAAAATACAGTAACCACTGTATGGATTTCCACAGGGTGTAGGGCTTTCGACTTATTGCCCTTGTTTCGTGATCCGGCTACTCTGCAAAGAAATCAATCGTTAACTCTGAACAATCGGGTCGGCGGCTCGCAGAAGCACGCGGAGGATTTTTATCCGCAAGTCGAGTCCGGTTCAAGCGGAGAGAACGGGTCATGAGGCGTTTTAATGAAGTTGAGAGCATTCATTTTTGCAGTTGTGATGCTGTCGTGTATCGGTCTATTTCCCAACACCAATCTGGCGCATGCCGAAGCGACGATGAGTTGTCCGACTGGTCAGTACGACATGTTGGATTGGATGACCATGGATTCAACCTTGCGAACCACTTCCCATCTCACTGGCACCGCTAATCCTCTTTACACCACATTGTATTCGGACAAGTTCTACTGGACCAAAGGTTCAAATGGAAGCCCGTGGGACATTCAGCTTTACGATAGCAACTACATCTATCTTTGGATCACTGAGTACTCGTGGAACGATCCGAGCAGCTACAAAAAATCCACGAACAATACCAACATGCCGTTGACTGCCCGCTGTTCCAAGGGTGGATTCCCCGGCTCTTCTATTACGGTCAGCAACACCAACTACGATATCTACACCGATTGCACTCATCACACCACCCACAGCTTGAAAAAGGCAGTCAACGAAGTGTGGGGTCCCTACAATCTTTCGTTCGGCGGAAGTCTACCGAACAACATGTCCACCTTGGTAGTGAGCTATCGCTACAACTGCGATAACAACTATTCCAACTGTAGTGACAAAGAGGAGTATTACCTCGGTCAAAAGTACGGCCTGGTGCAATGGGTGCATTACACCCTGGTCAACGGGTCTTATGTGCAGCAGCAGAAAAGCGTTTTCAATCAGCTTTCGACAGGCATCACGGTCCCTAAGTTTCAGTGCTTCTAGATAAGTAAAGAAGAACACTGAAACCGTTGTCAGTTTAAAAAAAACTGCACCTTCCAATTCGCGTTGGGGGTGCGCATTTCCCAGGTAAAAAACAGGCACCGGCCCGGAAGTTCCCCCGAGCCGAGTCCGGTGTCCTCTGAACGTAGGTCGATCGGGTTCGGGAGCTGAACAGGATCAGTTCTCCGAGCTTGAACTTACCGCTCAGGAGGAGAGATGCGACAAGGGGTGCTTGCGGTCGCTGCTTTATTCATGATTTTACCGGCAACATTAGTAGCCGGAAACCTCAATATAGTTCCTACTACGACTCTTCAGGCCGAGACCTCCAACAATACCAGCGCGGCCAATACTTTTGTTTCGCAGAGCAACGGAAACATGGCTGCTGGCAATGCCAGCAAGATGGACGTCCATTCGCTCTTGTATCCCGCTGCGAGTACCAAGGTGTACGCGCATCTGATGCCCTGGTTTGGCGATCCACGCCATATGAGTGTCGGTTACAACTCCCAGGATCCAGCGCAGATCCACCGTCAGATTACGGACATGATCAGCCGCGGTATTGAGGGCGTGATCATCGACTGGTATGGATTTCGGGACACGTTCACCAATCAAACTACGCTGGCGGTAATGGCAGAAGTCGAACAACATCCCGGCTTCACTTTTGCCATCATGGTGGATAAAGGCGCCATCAAGTTGAGTTCTTGTCAGGGCTGTACGCCGCAGCAGGCGCTCATCGAACAAGTGCAATATGTAGAACAAACCTTTATACCGTCGCCTGCATACATGCGGATCAACGGACGGCCCATGATCACCAATTTTGACATCGACTTGCATTACACCATCGACTGGAATGCGGTGAAAGCGGCCACCAGCACTAACCCGGACTTCATTTTTCAGCACAGTGGTGGTTTCACGCACACCGTGAGTGGGGGCAGCTATTCGTGGGTAATTATCAGTACCGATTTCGGGATGAGCTACTTGACGAAATTCTACCAAGGGGGATTGGCCGCGCCACAGGAAGAGACTATCGGAGCGGCCTATAAAGGTTTCAACGACACTCTGGCGTCGTGGGGACAAAATCGCATTGTCACCCAACAATGCGGCCACACCTGGTTGCAGACCTTTGACGAAGTCAACAGCTTCTACAACTCCACCAACCAGCTTAGTGGTTTGCAATTGGTGACGTGGAATGACTACGAAGAAGGAACCGAGATCGAGACCGGGATCGACAACTGCTTTTCGGTATCTGCAAACATGTCCGGCAGTTCCTTGCAGTGGACGCCCAATGCCTACGAGGACACCATTGATCACTATGTGGTGTATATCAGCACGGACGGGCAGAATCTGATGCCGCTGAACACCATGGCCCCGGGCTCACGTTCTTTGAACCTATGCAGCTACTCGTTGGCCTCGGGTAATTACGTGGCATTCGTGCAATCGGTGGGAAAGCCTACGCTAAGAAATCAGATGTCGACTGGGGTAAAGTTTGCTGCGCAATGTACCGCGACCCCACCGCCACCGCCGCCACCACCTCCGGCTCCGTCTGGCAGCATCACGCTGGGAGCGACGCCAACATCTTTGAATGTGGCAGCAGGGAAGTCAGCTGACTCGCTTGTGACCGTGACTCCGGTCTCGGGATCCTTCCCGAGTTCAGTTTCGCTCTCTTGCTCGAATTTACCCGCGGGAACCGTCTGCGCGTTCTCGCCGTCCGCGATCATTCCGGGAAGTCATGCTGTCAGTTCCACTCTGACTATTTCCACTGGCATGGCCTCCTTGCCGTTCCATGATCGGAACAGCCGCGGGGGGAGCTACGCCCTGCTTTTGTCTGGCTTCGGCGTAGCGGGGTTGTCCATCGCCGGTAGCTGGTCCACTCGGAAGAGGATTCGTCAGGCTTTGCTTGCGGGGACGGTTCTGATGAGCTGTTTGTTCTTCTCCTGCGGCGGTGGGGTCGCCACTCCGAAAACTTCCGGAGTTGGCGGGGCGGTTGGAACTTTCCAGATCACGATCCACGGAGATTCCGGGAATCAACACATCTCGACTTTGGTCACTCTTACGATCAAGTAGGTCGGGATCGGCAACGCTCGCAGGCGGTGTGGAGACCGGGAGTCGTCCCAAAAATCTCCGCGCCGCCAGTCGGGCCAGCCGGGGACGCAGCGGCAACCATCGGGGTAACCTGCGAAGTCTTGATACCGAGGCCAGCAGGCCAAGCTGTTGCTGGAGATTGAATGTCCGCAAGTACTGGCGAATAATTTCCGGCATGCTCATACGCAGCGCCGCGGAAAAATTCTGGATGGCCATTTCCATCTGGCGTTCCGGATTTTCCAATAGAGCGATCATAGTGTCCGCCAGGCTCTTCACTTTCCCGGGTTCGTAAAGTTCAATGGCCAGGCCTTCTTCTTCCGCCAGCTGGCGAAAGTCCGGAATATCGGAAGCTACGATCGGCACTCCATATGCGCAAGCCAGATGAGCAACACCACTGGATCCGGCGGAGGAGGAATACGGCATCACCGCGATGCTGGTGCCTTGGAATAGCTCGGCAATCTTGTCCTCTGGAACATAGCCGATAAACTCGATCTGGGGATGTTCACGACATTGCTGCGCCATGGATGCCATATAACCCGGCGCTTTCGGGTGATCTGTTCCTCCCACAACCAAACGGGCCTGGGGAAATTTGCGGGCCACCAGCTCAAATGCTTCGACCATCAGTTCCAGTTTCTTGTATGTGCCCCACTTGCCAAAAGCAAGAATGCGGTGCTCCGGATTTCCCCGCTTGGACAATGCAGGATACTCAGGTCGGCCGGAAAGAATACCGTGATTCCGGACGTACACTGCTCCGCGTCCATATTTCTCGCGAATGATGCTGCGATACGCAGGCAATAAAACCGAAATGGAATTGGCAAACAGCAGTAATTGCGTAGCCATGAAACCGGCAGCGCGATAGAGACCTGGAAAGCGAACGCCGGCATCTTTCAGATCCACCGTCTCCATCAGTTGATGAAGCGTCACGTGAGTGTAGAAGCCGGACATCCGGGCCATTGCCGGAATCCCTATCCCCGCAAATGCAGGTAACGGCTTGCCTCCAAAACTGGCGAAACCCAGATTGAACCACACCACATCGGGTTTAAGCTGGCGGATTGCGCGCAGCAAGCGCCATGGATTGGCCATGCTGTTGAAGGCCCAGCATCGGATTACAGAAAATCCATGTAGCTCACTCTGAGGTTGGGGAAGATCATCCCCCAGGATGGTGAGCGACAGACCAGGAATTTCCTGAAGCTCGAGGGCGAGATGATACCCGTATTCGTTGAGTGCTTCTCGACTGGGCGGGAACGCGCTCACTAAACAGATATTCATTGTTGACCAGGCCTGAAGATCGCGTATCGAGAAAGCTTCCCCAACAGAGACAAATATTGCAGGGCCACCTTCACATCCGCTTTACTTGCGCCAGCGTGCCGTTGAGAGAATTGAAATGGAATCTCTTGCGCTTTGCGAATCCTCCCTCGAACTAAGATTTCCAAAAGGATCTTGAAGCCCTGAGGTTGCAAGTCAATTCCTTCAATGCACTCGCGACGCACCACGAAAAATCCCGCCAGCGGATCCTTGATCCGAAGCCCCGGCCTTTGCAAGGGCACTGTCGCTAAAGTGCCGCAGCGCGAGATAAGTTGACGCATCTTGTTCCAGTTAGTGACACTATTCTTAGTCACGTAACGGCTGGCAATCGCGATATCG
>DATHJP010000605.1:0-4908 GCA_035489695.1 Terriglobales bacterium | reverse complement strand
CAAGCGGCTTAAATGCCCTGCATTCAACTTGTTGGCTTCCAGCATTCACGAGGAGTCATCGATGAGCCTCGTTGATATTCAGCTGCCCAAAAAGCCCGCGGGGACGCCGACGCTACTACTTCCGGTCGTCCCAGAACCTATTCAGCTTCCGCAGGATTCAACTCAGGGCCGGCTTCAGCATCTTTCTCATGCGCGCGTGGCACCGCCTTGGGTGTCGTCGTAATCGTGATGACGCTCACCAGCACTAACAACGTTCCCAGAAGTGTGCGAGGTCCGACCGCCTCTCCCCCGAGGAAATATCCCAGGATTACCGCCACCACGGGATTCACATAAGCGTAAGTCCCCACTTTCGTCGGCGATTCGTAGTGCAGCAGCCAGACGTAAGCGGTGAAGCCGACGATTGACCCAGCGATAATCAGATAAACCAGCGCGAACCATGCGTTCCAGGAAACGGCCTGCACGCGAAATCCGGCAAACTCGCCGGAAACCGCGGTGAGCACGAACAGCTGAACTCCTCCGCTGAGCATTTGCGCGGCCGCGCTCATTGGCTTCGACGCCGGAAGGGGAAGCCGCCGAGTAAGGATCGTAGCTACTGACCACGTGAAGGATGCCACGAGCAGAGCAATAGCCCCGGCACGATTGATCGGAACTTCACCCAACGAAAACGAATGATTCACCAACACAGCCACGCCGCAGATGCCAACGAGAAGCGCTAGACAGAGGCGGACCGTCAGGCGTTGCGTTCGCAGGAAGATGATTTCCAGCAGCGTAATGAAAACCGGAATCGTTGCCAGGACCACGGCTGCAATCCCGGAGGGTACACGCTGCTCGGCCCAAAACAAGCATCCATAATCGATAACGAAAATCAGTGTTCCGAGGAAGGAGGCGCCCGCCCATTCTCGGCGGCTGGGTGCTGGCGTGCCCCGGAGCCGCATCCAGCCATAAAGTGCGAGGCCGGCTACGAAAAAACGAATAGCCGCGAGAAGAAACGGCGGGACTTCGTGAACTCCGATGCGAATCGCGAGAAACGTCGATCCCCAGACAAAATAAATGATGGCGAACGCCAGCAGGATTTTCCAGGAAGGTGGACGAGCTGCGGATTCCATCTGGATCCTCTCTGCTGCGTTTGTCGCAGTGATTCATAGATGTCCAGACATACCCCTCCGAACCATGCTTTTCCATGAAAGATTTTTATGGGGGGACAAAATGTTTTTATGCGCCCTATCGTTTACTCGTGGCGAACGACAATCCACTCAAGCCTGCGAGATCCTTTTCATCGACTCCCTTGGCCGCCATCAGCACGTGAAAACTTTCCCCCATCCCAGCGGGCGTCACCAGATGCTTGAGTTGTAGCGAAACCTTGGCGCGCTCCTGGGGCAGACGGCATTCTTCGAAGGCGTCGGCAAATTGATTGGCCTCGCCGATTCCCATCAGAAACTGTGATTGAGTGAGGAGCGGATGCACGTGCATTCCATTCTGCTCCGCCGCAGCGGCAAGCGCGGTGAAGTTTACGTGTGCGGTGATGTCTTGCTCTCCCGGAGCTTCGTAAGGGCTGGGGCTTATGGAGTGCTGGCGGAAAGCTGTGACCGTGCCGCGATGGCGGCCGGCGACTTGTTGCTGCCACGTGTATCCATAGTCGATGGCGATGAAAATGCCACGATCGACGGCGGAGGCGATCCGCGCCACGGATTGTTGTGCGATCAACGGGACGTCGATTCGTTCATGGGGCTCGGGATGGGCGGCGTAACGGTCTAGGAAATCCATTTCCTCAGATGTGGGAGGCGCCCAGGTTTCGACGAAACGACCCTTGTCGACGGCAATCCGTAAAGCGCCTCGCGAACCGAGAACCTCTACGGGCAAGGCGTCGAAGAATTCGTTGGCGAAGATGATGACGGGTTCCAAGCGGACCTCAGGGGCTAAAGCCCCTGCTAATAGTTGCCCTTTCGGCACGACTGAAGTCGTGCCCTTCCCGAACCTATCCCCCAATGTCGCGCCTAGTTCCAGAATGCCGTTTCCTGGTACCAAGGCCGCCGTCGAAAGCGGCGTGAGTGAAGCCTTCCCTGACCCGAAGTGTTTGCTGAGGGTAAGTTCCAACCGGCTACGCAGGGCAGGAGAGCTTTCTGCCAGCGAGTAATGCAGGGCGCGAAAGAAATCAGGAAACTTTTTCTCGGACCAGTCGAGCACATCTTGAGCGAACAATCCGCGGCCTGGACCGAGTTCTAATATCTCAATCCGTTGTGGAGAACCCAGCACTCGCCAGATCTCCTCGAACTGGCGGGCCAGCAGACGTCCAAAGACTGCGTGTACGTCGCTCGAAGTGTAAAAGTCTCCAGCTTTTCCGAATTGCTCGGCATGTCTCGAGTAGTAGCCCAGTTCAGGATGGTAAAGGCAAAGCTCCATGTACCGGGAAAACGGAATAGGCCCGAGCTCTCGAATTTCCTGCTCGATGACTTGCCGCAGGGTCACAAGCCCTTCCGCTGCCGTTCCAGGCGATCCTGCGGTGTGCGGATGAACATTTCGACCAGATAGTCGTGCAGGCAATCGTAAAGCTGACGCTGGAAACTCCACTCGAATTGAGCATGGTCCAGATCGCGGGGATGGAGTTCGAAGTAATAAGTGTGCACGGGAACAGGGGGATTCTTGAAAGTAATGATGACTTCCACGCCTTCGCCTTTCGAGCGTGCGTCGAAATCGAGCAAAGGGTGTTCGTAAAGACGGAGTTGTGCAAGGACACGTCCCAGGCGGGTCTTGCCACTCTCGGTCACTTCATGATTCTAGCGAAGTTATTACAAACACGGTGTATGGATTGACGAAAGGCGCACAGGGTTTCGCAAGACCTTCCTGCTTGTATAAGTACATAGTTCCTGTACAATACGTTCAGGGGTAATTTTGTGACTGAAACCACCTACACGAGCTTGCGACAGAAACTCGCTTCGGTTCTGGACCGGGTGGCCAATGATCGAGAGGTAGTGATCATTCGTCGCAAAGGTTCCAAGAAGGTCGCGCTGGTTCCGGCCGATGAACTGATGGGTTTGCTAGAGACCGCCCACCTGCTGCGATCGCCTAAGAATGCGCGGCGCCTGCTCACGGCCCTGCGCCGGGCCGCGGGGCGCAAAGGCAAACCTGAGTCCCTGGAAGCTTTGCGCCGGGAGATGGGTCTTGGCGCGGATCGTTGAACGGGAAGCAGTATTCCACCCTGAATTTCGGCAAGATCTCCGCTATTGGATAGAAACTGACCGCAAGATAGCGTTGCGCGTCTTCGAGTTGATCGAAGCCGTGCTACGAGATCCTTTCGGTGGCATCGGGAAACCTGAGCCGCTGAAGTATCTGTTGGCGGGCTGTTGGTCGCGAAGGATAACTCAGGAACATCGGCTCGTTTACAAAGTGGGCGAAAGAAGAATCGACTTCCTTCAGGCGCGGTACCATTATTAACCGTACCTACTCGTAGCGCAACGCTTCAATCGGATCCAGCCTTGCGGCTTTAATCGCAGGCAGCATGCCGCTGACAATTCCCACAACCGTTAGAATCGCGGTGGACCAGAACAGAATCGTGGTGTCGATTGTGAGGTGAATGTCTCCCTCACTGGCATTTTCAATGAAAGCACTCCACAGCGTGAGTGATCCTACCGCCCAGGAAACGAGGTAAGCCAGCGCAACTCCCGCCAGGCCGCCGATGAAAGTGATGGCCAGAGCTTCCGCCAGGAATTGGAAAAGTATGTGCCAGCGATGCGCGCCCAGCGCTTTCTCCACACCAATCTCGCGGGTACGCTGGGTTACGGAGACCAGCATAATATTCATCAAACCAACGCCGCCAATGCCGAGCGTAAGCAGACCAATAAAACCGAGCAGGACCTTGATGCCCGTGGTAATGATGTGCAACTCAAGCAAGTCTGCGACGCTATCCCAAACAAACACGGCGCGCATATCTTTGGGATTGAAGCTGTGGTGGTATGCCATGCAATCGCGGATAGCTTTGGCGACCTTTTCGTGCTCGCCTTCATACTCGATGGTGATGACGTCCAGATAGTAGGTATTTTTTAGCACGCTCATGGAACTGAACGGGACGTAAATCATGGCGTTCATGTTGTCGTCGCCATTGGAAATCATGTGTTTCAAAATACCGACTACTACGTAAGAGACACCTTCAATACGCACGTTCTCGCCAATCGCGTTCTGTCCGGAAAAAAGTTTCTTCTTGACGTCATAGCCCAGGACTGCAACACGGCTATGGGTGAAATCCTCCTGCTCGCCAAAGAAAGATCCCTCGGCAACATCGACGTGTCGAATTTTCTGATAGCTGGCATAGGTGCCGCGAACGTCGTAGCTGACGCTGCGGGTGCCGTAGGCAACCAGACTCTGCTTGTTCACTTCGGGCGACAGCCTCTTGATGAAAGGGACTTCGGCTCGGAGGTAATCCAGATCCTGCACGCTCAGCTTGACTTCCGCACCGGCTTTGGTGCCGCCGGCCTGCAGCGAAGTGCGGCCGGGAAAAATGGCGATAAAGTTTCCGCCGAAAGTTTCGAAGGCAATCATCAATCCGCGCTCAAAGCCCGTACCGTAAGCCAGCAGCAACACCACGGTCGCGATGCCCCACGCCATGCCCAGCATGGTGAGCAGACTGCGCCGCCGGTTGTGGCGCAGCGCGCTGTACGCCTGCTTTCCCAATTCGTTGAACATGATTATTCCTGTCGTAGCGCTTCCACCGGTTGCAGCAACGCTGCCTTGCGTGCGGGATACAGGCCGGCGACAATGCCGGCCACCATCAGTGAGAGGATCGCTGCCACCGCCGACGCCGGAACAATTCGCGGTGTATCAAAGCCTTCGGGCGCCGGCAACTGCGCCAGCAAAGTAACGAATGCCACGCAGATGGCTAGTCCAATGCCGCCACTAAATGCGGTGAGGAATGCT
>DATHJP010000604.1:0-14873 GCA_035489695.1 Terriglobales bacterium | reverse complement strand
TAATGCCCGTTTCGCGGAAACTCTACGCAGGTTCCGCAATCACGGCATCAGCAGCGAGGCCAGGCAGCGCCAGACTGCGGGCCAGTGGCAGTACGACATGGTGCTGCTGGGTTTCAACTACCGGCTGACGGACATCGGGTGCGCTCTGGGACTTGAGCAACTGAAAAAACTCGAACCCAACCTGGCGCGACGCAGAAAGATCGCCGCCCGCTACAATGGCGCGTTCCATGAAATTCGAGGAGTGAATCCACCGAGCATTCGTTCGGATGTGAATCCTGCCTGGCACCTGTATCCGATACGCCTCGATTTCAGTGTGCTCTCTTCTGGGCGTGGCGAGGTCTTTAGCGCCTTGCGAGCGGAAAATATTGGCGTCAACGTGCACTACATTCCCGTGCACCACCATTCTTATTACCGTGATCGCTTCGGATATAAGGGCGGCGAATATCCGGTGGCGGAAGCCGCCTACGAACGCCTTATCAGCCTGCCCATGTTTCATGGCATGAGTGATGACGATGTGGAAGACGTAGTGAAGGCGGTAAGCAAAGTGGTGGCAGCATTTGGCCGATGAACATGCGTTACCATCACGAAAGCCGGTCCGTAATCGTATAATTAAGATTCATGCCCAAATACTCCATTGTTGTCCCCCTGCACAACGAGCAGGAAAACGTCACTGATCTCTACGATCGCCTGAAAGCGGTCATGGAGTCGAATGGCGAAAGTTTCGAGATAGTGCTGGTGGACGATGGATCCACGGATCGCAGCTTCCACTTACTACGCGAAATTGCTGCTGTGGACAGCCGCGTGACGGTAGTCAAATTGCGCAGAAATTTTGGCCAGACATCGGCTCTTGCTGCCGGTTTCGACCATGCCCGCGGCGAATACATTATTGCCATGGACGGCGATCTGCAACACGATCCTGCCGATATTCCGCTGTTTCTCGAGAAGATTTCCGATGGCTACGACATTGTCAGTGGCTGGCGCCGGCGCCGCATCGATAACCTCTGGCTCCGCCGCATTCCATCGCGTTGCGCCAACTGGCTGATGGCCAAAGTCAGCGGCGTAGACATTCACGACTTCGGCACCACGTTTAAGGCGTATCGTCGCGAGATTCTGGAGCAGGTTCCGCTCTACGGAGAACTGCATCGCTTCATTCCGGCACTCGCATCATGGCACGGTGCATCGATTTGCGAAGTTCCCATCAGTAACGTAAATCGAGAGCGCGGAAACTCGCACTACGGAATCTCCCGCACTTTCCGCGTGTTCTTCGATCTCATCACCATCCGTTTTCTGCTGCGATACCTGGGGCGCCCACTTCACTTTTTCGGCACGGTGGGCATGTTGAGTATCTTCGCCGGCTCGGGTGTCTCGCTCTGGCTGCTGATTGAAAAATTCGTCCGACATTCTGACGTGATGACCAATCACGGCCCACTGATGATTTTTGCAGCCGTGCTCCTGCTGGCGGGACTCAATATGCTGGCGGTTGGCCTGCTAGGCGAAATGCAGGTGCGTCACTACCACGAACCTACCCGTCGAGCCCCATATTCCGTCGACCGTGTTCTCCGCGCCCAGAGCGAAGAACATACTATCTCGGAGTAGTGCGAGCTCTCGGCATTCAGCACTCAGCATTCAGCCATTTTTGATTCTGCGACGCCCCGCAAGTCGAGATAGTGTCGAATGTATGAGTACGAAGCCATTGACCTCAATAGGACTGTCAGCGTCCTGTAATGACTGAATGCTGAATGCTGAGGGTTACTTCCCAAACGCCTCCTTATTCACCACGTACGGCATCTTCGTGATATCCCCCCCATAGTTACCCTCGAGAACATCGATCAATCCTTGCACGCACCTCCCCGCCATGCCTTTGTTCGGATCAGTGGAGAGCCGGGTAATCTTGGCAGCGCTGGCAAAATGAGGATAGAGCCGGCAACGGTCCTCAATGGCGGGATCACGCAGCGGTGAATCAGCCGGCAGCGGTTCTTTCTCGTAAACGTCCAATGCCGCGCCAGCGATCCAGTTTTCTCGAAGCGCCCGCGCCAGGGCTGCTTCGTCCACCACTGGACCACGCGAAGTATTCACTAGAAATGCGGTCGGCTTCATCATCCGCAGGGTGCGTTCATTGAACAGATGGTAGGTGGGAGTATCGCTCTCGCCTTCGCGCAGCAGCGGCACGTGCACGCTGACGAAGTCCGCCTGTCTCAGCGCATCGTCCACCGTGGTGTACTTGATCCATGTCTTCTCCTTCGCAATGCCGCGCGCTTGAAGCAAATCCTTGATTTCTTGAATCGCCTTCACAAACTCGTGATTCTGATACGCCGGGTCATAACAGAGAATGTTCATATCAAACCCGGCGCACTTCTTGATCATGGCCAGTCCGATGCGCCCGGTGCCGATGATCGCAATCGTTTTCCCGGTCACTTCGTCACCCAGGAACGGCAGATAGGGATGCCAGTAGTCCCATTTGTTTTCGCGCGTCAGGTGCTCGGCAGTCCACATCTTCCGGGCCATTGCACCCAGCATGAAGAAGGCAAACTCTGCCGTCGCTTCGGTGAGCACGTCGGCGGTATGGGTGAACGGAATCTTGTAGCGGTTGGCGTCAGCGCGATTAATGTTGTCAAAGCCCACGGCAATCTGCGCCACGACTTTAAGTTTTCCCTTGCCCGCCTCGAACACTTCAGCGTCGATGGGGTCACGCAAAGTGGTGATCAGGCCATCGATCCCTGACTTGACCTTCTCCAGGATCAGACTCTTCGGCGGTGCTTTCGGCTCCGGATATACCTCAACGTCGTATCCGCGTTTGCGCAGCAGGTCGATGGATTCACCAATGTCGCAAGTAGCAAAGACACGGAATTTCTCGCTCATAGTTCTCTCTGGATGGAAGTCTTGCAGATTTAAATACGCTGTGCCCAGTACCTGCTAGTCGAATTTCCATCGAGTAGCACTGCCCATGAATTTCTTCTCGAAAAGTCCGAATGCCACACGCGGACGAACCACATAAATCGGCTCAGAGAAATCTTTCATGTTCCAGTCATATTTCTTTTGATACAAATCCCCAAACTTTTTGCGGAATGCGCGATCGCTGACGAGTTCGGCAACCCCTTCGACGATCACAGCCTGCTCCGCACGCTCCGAACAAATCACACATTTGGGATTCGCCTCCAGGTTTCTTGCCTTGCGAGACTTCTCGCCGGTGCTGAAATAAAATCTGCCATCCAGCCATAATCCCCAAACGATCATCGTATGGGGTGTTCCATCTGGACGCGCGGTCGAGATCCAATAATTATGGGATTTTTCCAGGCGCTGTTCTGCCCAGCTCCACGACAGCAAACCTTTCTTACCTTTGGGTATCCCATACCCCGGCATATGCGGACGAGTTACCTTAGGCTCCCGGACTCGACCGCGAGCTCTTTTCACCGGCATATTGATCCTCTTGGATATAGAAACTGGGAACTTTGCTCTCAACGTCCAAATCGGTTCACTATCACGCCAATGATCAGTCCCCCGATCGCGCCCAAACCAATGATTGGAGCATAGGCTTTCGTGATCAGCGCATCCGCCAGGCTAAGCAGCACTCCGATGAAGAGACCGGTTGCCCAGCCGGGCCACGGCAGTTTGATCGCGCCGATTACAAAACCAATTGAAAACCGATTGATGAATGCCCCGGTGATTGCGGCTCTCTTGTCGGGAAACTGCATGGGGATCATGAGCGCCGCATCCAGCGCACCATAAATCAGTCCACAGAGCACGCCCAACCAGATCCGCGACATTATCATCTTTACCTGGCTACAAATTCTGCTGCGTCCATCGCTCGATCCACTGTAGCGCCTTGTTCAGGTTCTCCAAAGAATTGGCGACGCTGAAGCGGAGATAGCCTTCACCAAAATCTCCGAACGCGGTACCCGAGAGACAGGCCACACCGGCTTGCTCGAGCAAAGCATCCGCCAGCTTCTTCGATTTCCATCCTGTTTTCGTAATATTAGGAAACACGTAGAAGGCGCCTTTCGGCATGCGACAAGAGAAGCCTTTGATCCGATTCAGTCCGGCAACAAAAACGTCACGCCGCGCTTGGAATTCCTTCCGCATCCCTTCCACCGAAGATTGACCTCCGCGGATCGCTTCAATGCCTGCAATCTGGGTGAAGCTGGCGGTGCACGAATTCGAATTGGTCATCAGACGCGTGATGTGCGTAGCCAAATCCGGCCGCATGACACCATAGCCCATGCGCCATCCAGTCATGGCATAAGTCTTGGAAAAACCGTCGAGCAGAATGGTGCGTTCCTTGAAACCAGGCACGGACATAATCGAGTAATGCTCGCCGTCAAAGATAAGCCGGCTGTAAATTTCGTCGGAGAGCACCATGATGTTGCGCTCTCCAATAGCCTCGGCAATATCGCGGATGTCCTGCTTCTGAAGCACGCCTCCTGTCGGATTATGCGGAGAATTCAGGATGATCAGCCGCGTACGGTCTGTTATCAGCCCCGCCAGTTCGTCAATATCGAAACCAAAATCTTTCTCCTCCCGCAGTCGGATCGGCACCGCCCGGGCGCCGACGTAATGAATCATGGATTCATAGATCGGGAACCCAGGATTGGGGTAAATAACTTCATCTCCCACATCAGCCAAAGCCAAAACAACAAAGAAAATAATAGGCTTGCCGCCTGGAACAACGACGACTTCATCGTCCGATATCTTCACGCCTCTTGAGCGGCCGACTTCCTCCGCAATGGCGTGTCGAAGTTCCGGCAGCCCGGCCGACGGTCCATAGTGCGTCCAACCCTCACGTAGAGCCTGAATCCCAGCCTCCACAATATTTTTGGGGGTATCGAAATCGGGTTCACCGATTTCAAGATGAATGATTTCCTTGCCCTGACGCTCCAGCGCTCGCGCCTTGTTCAAGACTTCAAACGCAGTCTCGGTGCCCAATCGTGACATGCGCTCGGCGAGGCGAAGTTCGTATTGTGTAGCTTTTTCCATGGTCGCAAAACCCGCCATTATACCTCTAGGAGGTGAAGCATCGCCGGTATGGCAACTCGGCTCGATATCATTCTCGCGAATTGCAGAGATGACGACGCAGTACCGGCGTCAAGGCGCACCACGCCACTGTGTTCGCATTTCTGGAAATGATGTGGCGTTTGCCATGAATACCGTTTGCCAGAGGCTGGCACGAAAAGTTTTTTCCAAATAGCAGCGAGCGAGTGAATCGAATGCCAGCCGGCGTGGAAAGCGTTCTACCGGAAATTGTCGACCAGCATAATTTGGGCTTGTTGCCAGCCGGGCTGATCAAATACAGCGGTTTTGCCGTCGAGCGTGGAGCCCAGCCAGAAGGGAACTACATCGAGCACCCCGAGGTTTGTCACCCGATGCGTCGCAAAATCGAAAAGGCTCAGGACAGGCTTGCCTTTTCCTGACGGCCCGGCGAATAGAATTCCCTGTTCAACGACTGACCAGCTGGCCCATGTGAATGGATGCAGCAATGGAGACACCAGCGTCTCCGCACCACCTGCCACCGGCACTTGCCAGATTTCCGGATTGGAATACTGGGTCTTGGAATAGTAAACGTATTTTCCGTCGGGAGACTCCAAAGCGGCGTGGCCACCATGAATTGTCACTTGTATCGGTGCGCCTCCTTCTGCTGGAGCCTTCCATACCTGAAAATTCCCGGTGCGATCGGATGCGAAATAGATCCATTTGCCGTCGCGGGACCAGCTCGGGCAGACACTTTGAGAATCGTCTGACGTGAGTAAACGTGGCGCCCCACCCTGCAACTTGACGGTGTAGACGACCGGATTGTTTCGTCCCCTTGCGTCGAAGACAATAGACCCGCTGTCGGGAGACCATCGTGGCGTGCCGGCGCCTCCAATGGCAGTTAATTGATACGGACTGCTGCCGTCCCGGTCGCTGACCCAGAGCTCCATTGTTCCCGAACGGTCCGACATGTATGCCAATTTCTTGCCGTCCGGAGAAAATTGTGGACCTGGCCCCTGGTCGGTCTCGCTGGTAGCGGGCACGAGAATATGTGCCGGCTTTTCACCTGGGCCTGACAAATCCATTTGCCAGATATTAAGACTTCGGGTGATACGCTGATAGGCGAGCCGATATCCTCGGTGTGAAACCGCTGGGCGCCACCCGCTGTCATTGATCTCGACAGGGGGCTCTGTCTTATTCGCCGAAATTCTCCAAAGTGCGGGGTGGCTGCCGCGATCGGAAGCAAACACAACCGATTGCCCATCCAGGGACCATTGCGGTGGGCCGAGGATTCTGGCGTGCTCCGCGGTGATTCGCGTCACTTCTCCACCAGTCGAGGACGTCAGCATGATTTCTTCCGGAAACCCGCTTTCACGGCTGCGTACGAAAAGAACTCTCTCGCCGTCGGGTGAGAATGCGGGTCCCCAATCCTCAGAAAGGGGCGGAGGTTCAGTCAGGCGATGCACCGTAGAGTCTGCCAGCGACAGCAGGAAGATGCTGGCGCCGCCGCTGAAAGCGACAGTCTTCCCATCGGGCGACCAATCCAGCTCGCCCCGTCTGGGGGTGACACCGTTCGTGTCCAGTTTGCGCTCGGCACCTCCCATAGTTACTGTCAGAAGCCGGCCATTTGCGTCGAATTGGTGTTGCTGTCCGCGTGCAGATGGCACCACATAAATACCGAACTCCTTGTTGAAGAACCGTGAGAAGGCAATCGAGCTCCCGTCCGGCGACCAAACTGGACAACAGTCGCCGGCATTTCTGGTGAGCTGAACCAGTTGGTCGCCGTCAATCGCTTTCACAAAAATACCCGAGTCTCCCGGCCTGGCGCCTTCGCGGCGAAATGCAAGGTAGTTGCCATCGGGGGAGAATGCCGGCTCGCTGGTTTCATCGGCAAGACTGGTTAGAGGCCTGATTCGTTGTGTGGGGATTTGGCCGGAATTTCCGCTGGATGACACCTCTTTCAACAGGAATGTGCCGCCGAAGATTAATGTGAGGAGGACTCCTCCGCCCATGAGGTACGGTCGCAACCTGCGAACCTTAGGAGCTTCTCCTCCAGTGTTCTGTATTCGGTAGGGCTCGACCGAAGGCGGCAGTTCCACGGGAATCGCGACGGATTGGATCAGCGGAGCAGCCGGCGGCGGAGTTTCTGGGATTGCATCCGGGCGCTCGACCGGCGCGATGAAGCGGTAGCCCCGGCGAGGTAGAGTCTCAACATAACGCGGCGTGTCGGCCGAATCGCTCAAGGCTTCTCTGAGCTTGTTCACTGCGGCGTTCAACCCATGGTTGAAGTCCACAAAAGTGTCGCCAGGCCAGAGGCGGGCACGCAGCTCCTCCCGGGTCACTAGCTCACCCGGTTTTGTGAGCAGGATGGTCAGCACCTCAAAAGGCTGCCCGACTAGCTTTATTCTGGTCCCATATTTCCACAGCTCGTGGGTATGAAGATCCACCTCGTAGGGACCGAACTTAACCCGATCTGAACCGTTCCCATTCATTCTTTGTCTACTGACCCCTTACACTATGAAGTGTTAGACGTTTATGTTGCGAGGTTGTTCCCGCCAATCTTCTAATCGTAGCCCATTTTCCTTCGCTGACGGTCCCCCTTGCCGTGCGTGAGCTCCTAAGGCTTTTACCATCATGCTCTTACCAGATGACCTGGAAAGGGGGCGTAAATAACTCGGCTTGTACTTACGAATGACCGAGTGTGCATTGAAGTAGTCGCGTCCAGACAGCAAATTTGACTCGCGCCAAGACTCACGAGCGCAAATTTCGAAACCCGAGGGGGTCTCTAATGAGAAGAATAGTTGCTCAACGCAAACTTGCAACCTTGGTTGTCACCGTTTTTATACCGTTGTTAGCCAGTACTGGTGTAGCCCAGAATTTGCCTAAGGAACAATGCAGTCTGGCAGTCGTTTCCCGTCTCGTGGGTAGCGACCAACGAGTGTGCGACAGCAAAGTCGTCCAGGAGATGGCACAACATGGGCACGCCTTTGAGCAGAACCAGCTAGGCATCGCTTCCATTTTGGCAATTGGACCTGATTACAGCGAAAAAGAAGCGGTGAAGTGGTTTGAGCAAGCAGCGCAGCGGGGATATGCCCCAGCCCAGGTCAACCTGGCTGTGATGAACGCCAATGGCTGGGGAACGTCCACGAACTACGGCGTTGCGCTTCGCTGGCTGCGCGCTGCCGCCGATCAAGGCTTCGCCCGCGCATATTACAACCTCGGGATTCTCTATCTCTGGGGTCAGGGCGTGCGTCAGGACAATGCGGAAGCATTTAGCTGGTTCAAGAAGGGCGCCGAAGGCAATGACAGCGACGCCCAGACCAATCTCGGCTATATGTACGATCAAGGACTTGGGTGTACTCGCAGCGCGACGACTGCGGCCTCGTGGTATCGCAAGGCCGCCGATTCCGGCAATCCGCTCGGCGAGAACAATCTCGCCGACATGTATTTGAAGGGCGAAGGTGTTACGCAGGATAACGCCGCTGCATTCCGCTTATTCGAGAAGGCTGCCGCGCAGGAACACACAGGAGCGCGCATCAAGTTGGGATATATGTACGCGGAAGGCGTTGGGACGCCAAAAGATCCAGAAGCTGCATATGTCTGGATCACTTCTGCATCGCTCGGCGGCGACGCGAGGGGACGAGACCTGCTGCCTTCGCTGGAAGCTCTCCTGAGCCCGCAGCAGATTTCTACGGCCCGGGAGCGTGCGCGCCGCATAGTATTCGAGCGGAGTGAGCAACTCTCCGCAAAGGCGCTTTCACAGTAAGCGTTTGGAGCCGGACGACTCGTGAGGTTTCTCACCGCTTTCCAGAAACCAGACACAGTCGTCTCGGCTTTTCGATTCCTGTTACCACACGATCACTCCGAATCGTCGCCCCTCGGAGAGTTGTTAGAACGGGACCGCAAGCGGTACGTAACTTCCGCGCTCAGGGCCATTGCCTAAGATATACTTCCAGAAAACTTCAGCTGAATTACGAGGACTCTTCTGGATGGCCGTTGGCGTTCGCACTCAGGACCTGCGCAAGGTCTATAGCTCCTCTCCTCCGTTGGGCGCTAGCGGTGGTTTTATTGCGCGCGCCGATGCGAAAGGCGGGAAGCAGCCGAAGACCCAGATTCCGGCCCTCGACGGAATTTCGCTTGAGATTCTTCCCGGAGAAATTTTTGGTCTTCTAGGCCCAAACGGCGCGGGCAAATCCACCACGGTCGGAGTCCTAACCACGCGGGTGCGGCCAACCTCTGGCCAGGCCTGGATTGGCGAGCACGATGTCTGGAAGGAACAGGTGCGGGTCAAGTACCTGATTGGTGTTGTGCCGCAGCGTCCCAATTTAGATTTTTCTTTGACAGCCCGCGAGATTCTGGTTTTTCACGCTGCCTACTTTGGAATTGGATCGAAGCAAAGAAATGAGCGCGCCGACCGATTGCTTGAGAAGTTCAAACTCACCGAGCGCGCAAACCAGATGGTGCGCGGTTTTTCGGGAGGCATGATGCAGCGCCTTTCCATTGCCCGCGCCATGATGCACGATCCGCAAGTTTTGTTTCTCGACGAGCCCAGCGCCGGGCTGGATCCTCAAACCCGGATTCTCCTGTGGGAGATCATTCGCGAATATCACCAGGCGGGAAGAACTGTCCTGCTGACCACCCATAACATGGAAGAAGCCGACGCGCTGTGCCAGCGCCTGGCCATCATTGATCACGGCCACGTCATTGCGCTGGATACACCGTCGCAGTTGAAGGCATCGATCCCCGGAGGATTTCTGCTGCGCCTTCGTTTCGGGAATCAGACTGCGGAACTGGTTCAGCGGTTACAGTCGCTGGCGGGTGTCCGCGAGGTGCGCGCTTCGGACAGCACGGGTGCCGACGTCTATGCAGACCGCGGCGGTTCCCTGATTTCCGAAATCGCGAACCTGGCTGCAAATCTGGGCGCGGAATTGTCGGACGTTCACATTTCTGAGCCGAGTTTAGAAAATCTCTTCCTGCACCATACCGGAAGGAGCTTGCGCGATTGAACTGGAAAACTTTTGGCGCGATGCTGGCACGCGACGCCCACGTAGCACGGCGCAATGCGCTTCAACTTTTTCTGCAGACCTTCCTGCAGCCGCTGCTCTTTGTTTTCATTTTCGGCCGGGTGATGGTGGGCAGCGGATATCTGCCTCCTGCCTACAAAAGCCTTTTGCTCCCCGGTATCATCGCGATCAGCATGGTGTTCACAGGAATTTGGGCGGTGGCCATGCCACTCATTGCCGAGTTTCAGTGGACCCGCGAAATCGAAGACCGCCTGCTCGCCCCGATCGGCGTTGGCTGGATCGCGATCGAGAAAGTCATCGCCGGAATGCTGCAAGCGATCGTCGCCGGACTGATTGTGATCCCACTAGCGTGGCTGGTTCTTCGACCCGGAGTTGAGATCAGTATTGCAGCACCGTTGACTTTCGCTGTCATCATTGTGCTGGTAGCAATCTTCTCGGCATGCGGAGGGCTGGCCTTGGGTTGCAGCATCAATCAACAGCATATCGGGCTGATGTTCGGCATGGTGATTACCCCAATGATCTTTTTTGGGTGCGCTTACTATCCATGGAGCGCACTTAAGACTTTTCCTATCCTGCAAAAAACTGTGCTCATCAACCCGCTGGTGTATGCGAGTGAAGGATTGCGCGCCACTTTAGTTCCACAGTTCCCGCACTTATCAATAACCGCTGTGCTCATCGCGCTGCTTTTTTTTGACGTCCTGCTGCTGGTTGTCGGGCTACGGCAGTTCGAGAAGAAGGCGGTGAGTTAGTTGGATCGCCTGGCTCGCGTTCAGTAGTACAGTTCCGGCGCGCCTTTGTACTCCTGAATAACATTGCCACCGTCAAGAGAGTGTGCGTAGGGCTTACACCGCTGCTAGGGAACTGGAGAAGAAACCAGACTTCCGCCAGCGCGGAAATCAATATCGACTGTGTCCCCAACGCGCAGAAACAAGGCGTTCGGTCTCTTCATACCCCATTTCACGTAGGGTACCTGGAAGTGTGCAGAAGCGGTCCAGTGATCCGCCTCCAACTTCACCACGACTGGCATGGTGATCTCATGCTCCGCCCCATGAATCCCGAACATCCCGTGGACCTGCACAGTGGATGTCTCCTGGGGAGAAACCTTCCCATCGACGCGGTCCGGCAGGAATGAGATTTCTGGATAACGTTCGCTTTCGAGTACGTCCTTGTGCATCTTCCGGTCGCGGCCGGCGCTGCCGCTGTGGCCGCTGGTCGCATCGAATACGATTTCGCCACTGACCTTCCCCAACGCGGGGTCAAAATGAATCTCACCGCGTGTCCCTTGGAAGCTGCCATGCACGGTATGTAACGTGTCGCTCAACGTGAAATCCGCCGCGGTTTGGGCAGCATCGCACCGCATGACGATCTCTTGAGCGCTGGCCAGCGTAGCGAGGCCAGCCCACAGCAGACAAATTGCTGCTGTCATCCCGCCACGTCTTGCGATTGATTGTTTCACGAAATCTTTTCCGCTCCCTGTGTTCTAGGCTGTCAGTAATTTCCAACCCAGCGCCAATCCATTCGCCGCAAAGTCCACTGGGGACACCCTTCCGACGTGCGTAGCCAGCATACGGGCAAACAGTTTCGGCTCCGCCATGAAGGCACGCATCACTCGACGGCGAAGCCTTTCACGATGCTCGAGCAAAAGCATCAGACGCGCCATCACTGCGGGGCGCCGAGCCAGGCTGCGGTGGCCTGCCTGATACGGCGCTAGATTCCCCGACGCCAGGCAATCTGCCAGCAGATCGGCTTGGATAAAGGCGAGGCAAAGACCCTCGCCGGTTATCGCGTCCACGCCGCCGGAGGCGTCGCCGATCAGTGCCACTCGTCCGCTACAGACACGAGCCAGCCTGCGGGTCACTGACACCGCGCCTCGCTCGACGGACCCATGTTCAGCACCTCGCAGCCGCTCTGCAACTTCTGGAAATTCGCGCAAAGCTTCGTCCAGTCGCAACCCAGGATCTCTCGACATCAGCGCCACGCAAACTTCCTCCGAACCAACAGGAGTCACATAGAGTTGGCAGCTCATTCCCCAGTGCAACTCCATGAACTCGGTCCAGGGCGCAACCTGGTAGTGTCGGCGAAACGCGAACCGCTGATCTTTTTGTCGATGAACGTCGAGCCCGGACCACCGCCTCACTCGTGAACTGCCGCCGTCCGCTCCAATGATCCAGTTCGCCGGGGTGAGTTTCCCCTGCACCAACACGCCGTCCGAATTGAATCCCGTCACCACTGCGCGCCAAAGAAAACGCACACCCACTCTTTCAGCGTGCTCGATCATGATGCGATGGAGATTCGTGCGTCGCACCCCAAGGCCGGACCCGTCGGGAAACGCAGCTTCGGCCGACAACCCGGAACTGACAAAACGAATTCCCCGGAACCGATACGCGTCAATCGGGGGGATGCTCACGCCGAGCCGTTGCAGAGCGGCAATGCCATCTGGCATAAGTCCTTCGCCGCACGGCTTATCGATCGGAGGACTGCAACCGTCCGCGACCGTGACTTCGAGCCCGCGCTGTCGCGCCGCCAATGCTGCCGCAATCCCCGCCGGACCTCCTCCGATGACGAAAACGTCTGTGGCATTGTGCAAACTCTCATTTCTCACCATTCGAGCGCGACCAATTCTGAGCAGAAGCCAGGGCCCATGGCCGCCAATAGTCCCAAAGTACCAGGTTTGGGGCGGCGGTTCTTCATTACTTCCTCAAGCACAATCAGCACCGAAGCCGACGACAGATTTCCCATCCGCCGCAAACAATCCCATGAAGCTGCCAACTGGCCGTTTTCCAGCCCCAGCGCTGCCGCGGTAGCCTGAAGGATTTTCGGACCTCCGGTATGCAGCACCCAGCTTCCGATGTCCTCTCTACTACGCCCGAGGTCCGCAAGAAATCTGTCGACGTCAGTCCCCAGTTGCCGCTGAATCAGATTGGGGACCTCTGGGGAGAGGACGATTCGAAAGCCTTTTTCCGATACCTCCCAACCCATCATTTCTTCCGTCTCCGGATAAAAGACTGAACGGGTGTCCAGAATCTTCGGCCCTCTCAAACCACACTCGCGGCCTGCGACCACAACCGCGGCCGCACCGTCGCCAAATAATCCCGAAGAGATCAGGTTTGCCATCGACATGTCTTCTCGCTGCAAAGTCAGCGAGCACAATTCGACGGCGAGAATTACCGCGATCTGGTCGGGATATGCGCGCACATAATCCGCGGCTCGAGCGATGCCAGCCGCTCCCGCCACGCAGCCAAGACCAAACATGGGAATGCGCCGAATGTTCGGCGATAACCCCATCCGGTTGACCAAGAGAGCGTCAATCGAAGGACTGGAAATGCCGGTTACGGAAGTGAAGAAAAGCGCTCCGATATCGCGAACATCCAAGCCCGCAGCCGTCATAGCATGGCTGATCGCGCAGTGTCCGAGCTCTTGTGCCGTCCGGATCCAGTGATCGTTCGCCTCCCCCCAGCCTCGGAGCTTCGGGTAAGCCTCTAAGGGGAGAGAAAGAAAGCGGCCATCCACTCCCACGCTCTTATGCAACCGCCGCAAGATCTCCGGTTTCGCCAATCGGTCGCCCCAATACTGCCGAAGCGCGGAGAAGAGCATTTCCTGCGAGTAGTAATGTTTCGGGAAAGCACTGCAGGCGCTTACAATTTGCATTCGTCACAAGCCTCAATAAAGATCGCGAAGGATTCGTTGCAACACTCCCCGCGTCGCCCAAGCTGTCAAACGCGGATCGCTCTCCGCGCGAGGCCCAGCGCCTCAGACCAGAATGAATTCGAAGAATGCGCCACTTCGACGACTTCCTCGACCGCCGAGACAAATTCGTCGATCTGGCCATCCGTGACCACCAGAGGAGGCGCCACTTTCAGAACCATGAAGTTATTTCCGCAGACTTGAGTGAGAATGCCGCTGTCCCGGAACAAGCGCATAACGACGATCTGCCCGAACATCGCCGGATGGATGCGCATGAATGCTTCAAACGGAATGCGCAACCGGAGCGATCGCGGAGCAGTGAATTCAACTCCCAGCAGGAGACCCTCGCCTCGCACAGCCTTCACCATTTCGTACCCGCCAAGAGCTTCCTGCAGACGAGTTCGGAGTCTCTCGCCCGCCTCGATTGCGCGGAGGTTCAGTTTCTCTGCTTCCAAAACGTCCAGAGTCGCGAGCGCTGCACGCATGGCCAGGCCGTTCTCGCTGAAAGTTGAGGTATGGATAATCGCTCGCCGTAACGATCCGTAAACCGAATCGTAAATCGCGTCCGTCATCAGCACCGCGCTCACCGGAACCAGTCCGCCGCTCATCGCTTTCGCCAGCACGACCATATCGGGATCCACGCCAAAGCGCTGCGCCGCCAGAAACGGCCCTGTACGATACATACCGGTCTGCACTTCGTCGAGCACGAGCAGCGTTCCGTAGTGACGACATAAAGACTGGGCTGCCCGAAAATAATCCGGCGTCGGCAGCCGGACGCCCGCTTCTGATTGAATCGGTTCGACAATGAAAGCGGCGAAGCGCTTGCTAGTGAGTTTCCGTTCAAGCGCGTCCAGGTCATCGAACGGAATCGCTTCGGTTTCAGGAAGAAGCGGCCCAAATCCCTCGCGCCAAAACGACCCTCCCATCAGTGACAGAGCGCCGCAGGTTAGCCCATGGAAGGCGCCGTTGGCGTAGAGCAGCCCTGGCCGCCCGGTATGAGCACGAGAAAATTTGATCGCGGCTTCGACTCCTTCACTGCCCGAACTTCCGAAAAAAACTTTCGTCAACCGGCCGCCCGCACGGAGGCACAGTTTTTCTGCAAGCTCGCCTGCCGATTCCGCCACATGGGTTTGAACCATCGCCGGGCCCTCGCGCTCCAGTTCTTCGCGAAGTGCGGCAATCACAGTGGGGTGGTTGTGACCG
>DATHJP010000603.1:0-5927 GCA_035489695.1 Terriglobales bacterium | reverse complement strand
AAGGTAGTTGGGCATGAATACCTGGTGAATCCATGGATTGACGAAGAGATTCGTAAGCAGCCGGACGGATGGAAACAGGCGGCAGAAACATTTAATCGCGCCGGTGACGCTTGCAAGAAAGCTGGCATCCAGTTCGCCTATCACAATCATTGGTTTGAGTTCCTGCCGGTGAATGGAAAATTGCCCTATGACATTCTACTTACGGAGTGTGATCCGAACCTGGTCAAGATGGAGCTGGACTTGTGCTGGATCACAGTGGGCGGGCAGGATCCGCTGCGATATTTCGACCGCTACCCGGGACGTTTTCCACTGGTTCATGTTAAGGATGTGAAGCGAGTTCCACCCGTGACCGCCGGGGGCGCGCAGGATTTCGGTAGCTCGATGAAGGACATGACCGAAGTTGGCAGCGGGATTATCGACTGGAAGAAAATCTTCGCACAGTCGGACAAAGCAGGCATAAAACATTACTTCGTCGAACATGACAATCCTAAAAAACCGCTGGAGAGTATTAAAAAGAGCTACGACTATTTGGCACGGTTGCGTTTCTAGCGAGGTTCTTCAGAACCCAAGTGGAGGCAACATTTACCCGCTTATTTCCGGGAGACCATAAATGGCGCAAGTGAGCCGTTCTGCGAAGGTGTATGACGTCTGCATTGTCGGATCCGGCGCTGCAGGAGGCACAGCCGCAAAAGTTCTCACCGAAGGCGGGCTGAACGTGGTCATGCTGGAAGCCGGTCCGCCGTTGAATCCCGAAAAAGATTTCAAGATGTTTGCCTGGCCCTACCAACTTCCGCACCGCGGGGTCGGGGTCGGCGGCAAACTCCGTGGCGAATTAAATAGCGAGTTCATGGCGCCCAATGGCGCTTGGGAAATCGAAGGTGAGCCTTATACTTCGGCTCCTGGATCGCGCTTTCGCTGGTTCCGCTCGCGCATTGTCGGTGGCCGCACCAACCACTGGGGACGAATCGCTCTCCGCTTCGCGCCTGTAGATTTCAAATCTCGTTCCATGGATGGGATGGGAGACGACTGGCCGATTACTTACGAAGAAATCGCTCCTTATTACGACAAGGTCGAATCCTACATCGGGGTTTTCGGTTCCAGGGAGAATATTCCCAGCGCGCCCGACGGCGTATTCATGCCTCCTCCGAAACCGCGCTGCACTGAAACCCTGGTTCAGAAAGCATGCGCCAAAGCAAAAGTTCTTTGCATACCGTCGCGCATGGCAATTCTTACCACGCCGCTGAATGGACGCGCGGCGTGCCACTATTGCGCCCAGTGCGGCCGGGGATGCGTTACCGCTTCGAATTTCAGCTCCAGCCAAGTCATGATTCCACCGGCGCAAGCTACCGGCAGACTCACGCTGATCACGAATGCGATGGCGCGCGAAATTGTGATGGGCAAGAACGGCAAGGCCGAGGCTGTCGACTACATAGATAAGAACTCACGTGAAGAAAAGCGTGTGAGCGCAAAAGCTTTCGTGCTTGCGGCGAGCGCCTGCGAGTCCGCGCGCTTGCTGCTTAATTCACGCTCGGCGTCGTTTCCCGATGGTTTGGCAAACTCCTCGGGAGTAGTGGGGAAATATCTTACCGACACAGTTGGAAGTTCCGGCGCAGGATATTTTCCGCAACTGGAGAAGATTCCGGCGCACAATCATGACGGAGTCGGTGGAATGCATGTTTATGTTCCATGGTGGAAATTCGATCGTAAAAATGATTTCCTTCGCGGATATCACATAGAAGTCTATGGCGGACGCTCGATGCCGGGTGTCGGCGAGTTCGATGGTGTGTGTGATGAGTTCGAGGGCTACGGCCTCAATCTGAAACAGAAGTGCCGCAGCATGTACGGAACCTTTATCGGCTTCGAAGGCCGGGGCGAGATGATTCCCAACGAGCACTGTTATTGCGATATCGATCCCGACACCGTCGATCAGTGGGGCATTCCAGTCCTGCGCTTCCACTGGCAATGGAGCGATAACGAAGTAAAGATGGCGAAGGATATGCAGGACACTTTCCGCTCCATCGTCGAAGCCGGCGGAGGAACATTTCTTAGCACGGCTACCGCGGACGGACCGCGTCCTTACGGGATTGCCGATGGCGGCGTCATTATTCACGAGATCGGGACGGCACGCATGGGTAGCAATCCCAAGACGTCGGTGCTGAACGGCTATTGTCAGGCCCACGACGTGAAAAATCTTTTTGTCACCGATGGTGCAGGGTTTGTGACCAATGCAGATAAAAATCCGACACTCACTATTCTTGCACTCTCGTGGCGAGCTTCGGAGTATCTGTTGAGCGAGGCGAAGAAGGGCAATTTATAGGATGGCAAACATGGGCTCGAAATCCGTATCGCGGCGCGACATCCTGAAGTCATTGACCATGGGAGCGATGGCAGGTTCGGTGCTACGCGTGATTCCCGCGCAAGCTGCCGAATACGCCCACCACCTGGTGGACGCAGAAAAAGCCGCAGCTCCCGGCGGCGGTTACACTCCGAAATTCTTTCGCCCGCAGCAATACAAGACCTTGCAAGCTCTGTGTCAGGCGATCATTCCGCCGGAAGGAGACACGGGTGGCGCGGTTGAAGCAGGCGCCCCCGAATTCATCGATCTTCTGACCAGCGAGAACACGGATTACCAGTTGAAGCTTGGCGGCGGACTAATGTGGCTGGATGCTACTTGCTCAGATCGGTATGGAAAAGCGTATCTCGACTGTGCCGCGCCGCAACAGAAAGAAATCCTCGACGCGATTGCCTATCGGGCTAACGCTCTCAAAGATCCCGGCCTCGCCCAAGGAATAGCGTTCTTCGCATTCCTGCGCAACCTGACCGCTGACGGATTTTTTACCAGCGAGATTGGGATCAAATATCTAGGCTACATTGGCAACAAATATATGGCGGATTTTCCGGGATGCCCGCCAGTACCGGACGCGTAGGATCGCCAGAGAAACAGTCACAACATCCCAGTGCGCTTCCTGGCCTTTTCCACAGTCTGCTGAATTGCCTCTACAACCACGTCCGGCTTGTCCGTCATTACGTCATGGCCGCTACCTGTTGCAATCGTGTGAGTCGCGTTAGTTGAAAGTTGTACTAATTCCTGTTGCAGCTTGAGCCAGTGTTGCTCCCCAGCGGAGTACGCTGGATCTTCCGAACCGGGTCTGCGATCTGGGTCGCGCGAAATCACGTGAAGTGGAAGGTTCCCGAGTGAGCCTAATTCGCGTACTTCATCCGCGCTTTGGGGAAATGCCGCCCACTGGTCATAATCTGTCCGATAAACATGAGAGCGGCAGAAAATCGCGGTCCTGATCGGAGCAATCTCCGCTGGACCGCCTCCGCACCATCGACGCCAGCGCGGCAAGCCGAACGGAGCGGTGAACTGCATCGCGCGAAGCCAAAGTTTATCCCGCCAATGAAAGGGCAATCGTTCGTCGGGATGGGCCCCGTCCACCAGGACGATTCCGGTGACCTCTTGCCCATACTTGTGCGCGTACATCAAGACATCGAAACTGCCGAAGGAATGCCCCACCAGCACATACGGCGGTCTCTCTCCTGCTTTTGCGAGTAGCGTGTGCAACTCTTCGGCCATGACGCTGGGAAGACGCGGTTTGGGACTAGGATCACTCCATCCGTAGCCGCCGCGGTCATAGGAACAGACTCGTGTAAAGCGCGCGACTTGCGGCCGCACGTAATACCAGTCGAGGTACGAGCCCACGCGTCCGTAATCAAGAATGACAGTCGGTCCGCCTTCACCAGAACAATAAAGGTGCAGACGGTAACCGCCGATATCCACCAACTGTCCGGGAGGAGGATAAAGACGTTGCTCCCGTCTCGCACTTATCACTTGATAAACAGCGCCGGCGGCGGCCATCGCGACGACGAATAGAACTTCTGCGCCGAGCACATATCGAAAAGCGCGAAAGATATTGCGGCTGGCATCGTGATGAGCTGTGATCGCTGCGACTCCAGCAGCAAGCAGCATTACGAGAGGAAGTACGAAGAGTAGGACTACCGCCCAACGTACCGGATGAAATGTGACGCCGATAAGAATTTCCTCGATCTACTTCCCGAATGGATGCTCCAGTGACGAACTTTGTGGCGTAAATAACTCCGCGCCATTTTCCGTGATGTGCATGTCGTCCTCAAGACGAATTCCAAATTCGTCACGAATGTAGATTCCAGGCTCATCGCTGAAAGTCATATTGGCGGCCATTGGTGTTGTATTGCCTCGAACCAGGTAAGGCCATTCATGACCATCCATTCCCATCCCATGGCCTACGCGATGAGTGAAGAACTTGTAGTCGGGGCCGTAGCCTGCGTCGGTAATTACGGATCGGGCGGCGGCATCCACGGCCTGGAACTCTAATCCGGGACGCGCGGTTTTCAGCGCGGCGGCTTGAGCGCGATGCACGATATCGAAAACTGTTTTCATTTTGTCCGATGGCTTGCCCAACACGAATGTTCGGGTTATGTCAGAAGCGTAGCCTTCCACATTGCCTCCACCGTCCATGAGCACGATGGCGCCTTCGCGAATTACCTGTGGCGTGACGGAGCCGTGCGGAAATGCGGAATACTCTCCAACCTGCACGTCCGCACCGCCGGAAAACCCCAGCCGAGTGTGCGCAGCTTCCACCATCTCCTCTAGTTGCGGTTTGGTCATTCCTTGGCGCAGTGCACGGTATGCGGCTTCATACGCTGCTAGCGTGACCTTGGCGGCCAGACGCATCAGCTCCACTTCATGATCGCTCTTTATCATCCTGCAACCCGCTGTGACTGGAGTGGCGGTCGCAATTTTCACCTGCGGCGAAGCCTTCCCGATACCTTGGCTGAAAACGAAGCGCACGGTTTCTTCCACGCCGAGGGTGCCGGTACTGAGCCTACGATCTTCCAATCCTTGTGCCACTCGCTGGTATGGGCTCTCGTCCTCCTGCCATATGCGGACATCCGCTTGGTTAGCGCCTGGAGCTTTGGCAATCTGCTCGCGGGCTCGACCCTCCTCAAATGCCGGGCATACATAGAACGCGTTGCCCTTCACGGGCAGCACCATGGCGAACAGTCGCTCGCCACCACCCCAATGGATGCCGCTGAAATAAGTAAGCGAAGTTCCCTCCGTCAACAGGATGGCGTCCAATTTGTTATCAGCCATTAATCGACGAGCCTTCTCCTGCCGCTCTCCCCGTTCCTCGGTGGTAATCGGCTTGGCCTGATCCTTCATGGATTTCAGGCTGGCGATGGACGCTGGCAGTGCCGGGCAATTGTTTTCCGAAGTAGCCGCCGTAACCGGAGACGCGAAAGCAGCGCCAGCGGCAGCTGTGCCTAACCTCAGAATGCGGCGTCGAGAAAACATGGATCCTCCAGTCGATCTAGCATTATAGAGGCGAGGCGAGCTCCAATTGCCGATTTCCAATTTCCAATTGTTCATGAATTGCAAATTGAAAATACAATTGCGTTATGGAACCAGCGTTCCAATGTGCCGGCTGCGGCGAGTGGAATCATACGACAGTGGACGGATCTGCCGGCCGGACACAAATCTATGTGGAAGACTGCCAGGTTTGTTGCAAGCCCAATGTTCTTCACCTTCGATACGATCCGCAAGAGCAAGAATTTGTTATTACCGCGGAGTTGGAATAAAGTGCCGATGCAGCTTTGCCATCGTGAAGGCGAGGCTGAAGGAATCGAAGAAGGAAGAACCCATGGGCACAGGCTACTCGAGCGCACCAGGAAGAATGGTGGCGCATAACATGGTCACCACTCAATTCGAAATCGACGGATTCCGGGTGATCCGGACCTTGGGAGTAGTGCGCGGCATCGTGGTACGCTCGCGCTCCATTTTCGGCACGATTGGAGCCGGCCTGCAGACCATCCTGGGCGGAAACATAACCCTACTGACCAATCTATGCGAGAAGACCCGCTCTGAGGCTTTTGACTTGATGCTGCAG
>DATHJP010000602.1:0-3374 GCA_035489695.1 Terriglobales bacterium | reverse complement strand
TTCGCCACCTGATCATGCAATCCCTCTACGCCCGGCATTACCTGGCACGATCCAGATCGCGTTTGCAATCTTTGCAGTCCCAGCCAACCAATCCACCGTCCGCTGTGCCGGCCAAGATCGGGCGCAACCAGCCTTGTCCGTGCGGCAGCGGCCGCAAATACAAGCAATGTTGTTTGAACAAACCCCGGTGCAACTGACGTGGACCTGCCGGCGCCGAGGCTTCGGTAGGCAGGTTGGGAAGGAAAACCGGCCTCGGCTTGAGTTCAGGGATATACCTGCTGAATTTTTCCATTCATCGCCACGGTGAACCCCGATCCCGGCGTCGCTCTTTGCGCCTGCTCGATGATGTCGTCCAGAAAGAACTTCATGCAGCGAGCCGGTGCTCGAACTCGACCGCATCCTGGATTTCCTGCTCCGGCACTTCATACCAGCGCGCGACCTCGGTGACCGAACCCGCTGCTTTGGCGGCGTTCGCCAACACTTCGGTCGGCACGCCGTGTCGATCCAGGATCGGCCGGCCAAAGTTGCGGGTCGGATCGAGCACGACGAACCGCTTCTCGCCTAACGGCCACCAGCGGAGGAGTCCGCTGTCCTCCGCAAACTCCAACCCTTTCAGAAACGGTTTGATGATTTGGGCAAATACTTGCTGGCGCCTGTCAATGTCCAGCAAGCTCGGCTCACCGGTTTCGCGATGCAACTCCACAAAAATCTCACGCCCATCGGTCACAAACCGGTTCGTGCAGAACGGATGCGACACCTTGAACAACTCTTCTGCGCGTTCACGGGCTTGGCGCAATGTCCTCCAACTGATACCTGCTTTGAAAAACCCATCCACGAACCGGATTTCGATCAGGTCCAAAAACCCCAGCGCCAGACTGTGGTCGATGGGCTCCCATTGGCCCTGCCACAAGGGCGGCGACGCGTAGGCTTTCTTTCGGGAGCGGTAGCGGTAGCCGCGCAACCAGTGGCGAATGCGCCCCGTTGAAACGCCGGTCAGTCGCGCCGCATCGCGCACCGTGTAAATTCCGGTGTTGAAGTAAGCGGAATTCATATCGTCTGCCTGTGCAGGCGCATCTAAGTCGCAGTCAGGGCAGACTTCAATCAGATTTCTCGCCACGCAGTCCCGGTCGTTCATGGCGATATTGCCACAGCCGGTCGCTCTCGTTTAACCTCCGGTTGCAATAGAAAGCCATCAGCACTTCAACTGTGACCAAGAAGCAAAAACTGGAACTGACGTGGATTGGGAAGGAGAACCGGCCCAGGCTTGAGCCTCGCATTTTGCTGGAAGACCCGGCGAAGTCGTATCATGCGAAGTTCAGGGTGAAGGAGGGGAAGGCATCAACCGCAGTGAACGCAAAGAGCACAGAGAATTCAGACTCTTTGCGTTCTTTGCGTTCTTTGCGGTTAAATGATCCAGGGGACTTGTTCGATAACCGCCTCATCTTCGGCGACAATCTGCTCGCCCTCAAGGCGCTGGAACAGGAGTTCTCCGGCAAGATCAAGTGCATCTTCATTGACCCGCCTTACAACACCGGCAGCGCGTTCAAGCAATATGATGACGGCATCGAACACTCACTTTGGCTTTCATTGATGCGTCCGAGAATCGAGTTGATTAGCCAGCTTCTTACGCAGGATGGATCGCTTTGGATTACAATTGACGACAATGAGGCACATTATTTGAAAGTATTGTGCGATGAAATTTTTGGGCGGCGCAATTTTGTTGCAAACTTGGTCTGGCAGAAACGAACAGCCCGTGACAACCGGAAGGCATTTTCTGTCAATCACGATCATATCTTAGTTTATGCGACAGACATTTCAGTTTTCACGGAGAAACGGAATCTGCTGCCACTTACTAAAGAAGTCATGGCGCGATACAAGAATCCAGATAATGACCCGCGAGGGCCATGGCAATCTGTGGCAATGACGGCGCAAGGTGGCCATGCGACGCCTTCCCAGTTCTATGAATTGGAAACCCCGACCGGAAAAAGACACAATCCTCCCGAAGGTCTCTGCTGGATTTACACAAAGGAAAAATTTCGGGCTGAAGTTCTTAATAAGAATATCTATTTCCCAAAGAATGGGGACGGTGTTCCACGGATTAAAAAATTCCTAAGGAAAGATTCATCTCAAGGTCTTGTTCCAGAATCAATCTGGTTGGAGTCAGAGGTCGGCACAAACGATGATGCAAAAAGGCATACAATCGAGTTATTGCAATCTGGTGCAGATGAAGTTTTTGAAACACCAAAACCAGAGGGTTTACTAAGCAGAATTCTTCAGATTGCCACCAGCCCTGGCGATTGGGTGCTTGATTCGTTTGGAGGGTCAGGCACAACGGGCGCGGTGGCCCAAAAAATGGGCCGGCGCTGGATTATGGTTGAATTGGAAGAATCCAGTCATACTCATATTATTCCGCGTTTGAAAAAGGTGATTGATGGCGCAGACCCCGGCGGCATTACGGAGGCTGTGGGTTGGAAAGGCGGCGGAGGCTTCCGCTATTACCGGCTCGCACCGTCGTTGTTGGAAAAAGACAGGTGGGGCAATTGGGTAATCAGCAAAGAATTCAACGCCGTCATGTTGGCCGAAGCTTTGTGCAAGCTGGAGGGTTTCACTTATGCGCCGAGCGACACGGTCTATTGGCAGCACGGACATTCCACGGAGCGGGATTTCCTCTATGTCACCACGGCGAGCCTGAATCACGAACAGCTTCAAGCCTTGAGCGATGAGGCCGGCGCGGAGCGCAGCCTGTTGGTGGTCTGCTCGGCCTTTCGCGGTCGCAAGGAGGGCTACCCAAACCTGACGGTTAAGAAAATTCCTAAGGCGGTGCTCTCGCGCTGCGAGTGGGGCCATGATGATTACTCGTTACAGGTGGAGAACCTGCCTAAAGCCCCGCCCAAGCCCGGCCAGCAGGAAATGGCGCTGGTCTAACCCCAGAGAGGACAAGGTAACGAAATGATATGGCAACACTGAACATTGAAAAGTTGGGTCAGATTAAGGAAGCCAATTTGACGTTTGGCGATCTAACCGTGCTGGTCGGCCCGCAGGCCACGGGCAAAAGTATCGCTCTGCAACTTCTGAAGCTGATGGTGGACGCCGGGCAAGTGCAGGCGGAACTAGGCCGTTACGGGCTGGACTGGGAGGGCAAGCTCCCGGAGTTTTTGGACGTCTATTTCGGCGAAGGGATGCGGTCCATCTGGCGGCCAGGCGAAAGCTCAGTCAAATGGGAGGGGAAAGCGATGGATTTGCCCCAACTTGCGGCGCGCAAGCGGAAGAGCAAGGAGGAGTCTCTCTTTTTCATACCGGCCCAGCGGGTCTTGGCCTTGCGTGATGGCTGGCCGCGCCCGTTCACCGATTACACACCTGGCGACCCATTTGCC
>DATHJP010000601.1:0-2737 GCA_035489695.1 Terriglobales bacterium | reverse complement strand
ATCATTGAGGCGATCAACCCACAAAAACGCCGACGATCCCAAGTCACCAATGCCGTAAGGCGAGGGCAGAGAGGTGACGTGCAGCAGTAAGCCGGACGCGCGGTATTCGATCGGGAACGGTGGAACGTTCGTTATCGCGCCGTCACTGCCCCTTCCCGGACCCCAGCTTCAGCAACGCCCTGCTAGACGCCCAGTGCATGGTTCACCATCTCCTGGGCCTCGCTTACGATCGCGTTCAGATGGGTCTGGCTCTTGAAACTCTCGGCATAGATCTTGTAGATATTCTCCGTGCCGGAGGGCCGCGCCGCGAACCAGCCGCTCTGTGCCACGACTTTCAGGCCGCCGATGGGAGCATTATCGCCCGGAGCTCTGGTCAGCTTGGCACTGATCGGCTCGCCTGCAAGGTCAGATTCCTTTACCGCGTCCGGTGAGAGTTTTTGCAACTTTGCTTTCTGCTCCGGTGTGGCGGGCGCATCAATGCGTGTGTAGTGTGGAATTCCGAACTCCGCCGTCAGTTCTTGGTAGTGCTCTCCAGGATTCTTTCCGGTGCGGGCGGTAATCTCAGCCGCCAGCAGATCCATGATTGGTCCATCCTTGTCGGTCGTCCACACTGTGCCGTCACGTCGAAGAAAACTTGCGCCGGCACTTTCTTCTCCGCCGAAGCAACACGAACCGTCGATAAGGCCCGGCACAAACCACTTGAAACCTACCGGCACTTCACGTAGTTCGCGCCCCAGCTTCTTGACCACCCTGTCAATCATGCTGCTGCTCACCACGGTCTTTCCAACTACGGCGTCCTGACGCCACTGTGGACGGTGTGTGAGCAAGTATCGAATAGCCACTGCGAGATAGTGGTTCGGGTTCATCAGCCCGGCAACGGGAGTGACAATCCCATGCCGGTCGGAGTCTGGATCGTTGGCAAAGGCCACCTGATATTGATCTTTCAGCCGGACGAGGCTGGCCATCGCATAAGGACTGGAACAGTCCATGCGGATTTTTCCGTCATGGTCAACTGTCATAAACGAAAATGTTGGGTCAATCGTTGGATTAACGACGACGATGTCCAACCCGTAAATGGAATTGATCGGCTCCCAATAGTGCCGCGCGGCTCCGCCCAGGGGATCCACACCCAGTTTGAGGCCAGCGCCGCGAATTGCATCCATATCAACGACGTTCTTGAGATCGCGAACGTACGGTAGGACGAAGTCTTCCTGGTGCGTAGATGCGGCTTGGATAGCTTTGACGAACGAAACTCGCTTGACCTTCACATTCCCTGCTCGCAGCAACTCGTTCGCCCGGTCCTCGACCCAGCGCGTCACGTCAGTATCAGCCGGCCCGCCGTTTGTCGGGTTGTACTTGAAGCCTCCATCCTCGGGCGGGTTGTGCGACGGTGTAACGACGATGCCATCAGCAAGATGTTCCTTTCGACCGCGGTTGTAAACAAGGATGGCGCGCGAGATTACAGGGGTCGGAGTTACACCGTCGTTTTCCTGAATGATTGTCTCTACGTTGTTCGCCGCCAGCACCTCGAGTGCGGTGCGCTGCGCAGGCCCGGAAAGCGCGTGAGTGTCTTTTCCCATGTAGAGCGGGCCGTCTGTTCCCTGTTCGCGCCGGTAATCGCAGATGGCTTGGGTGATCGCCAGGATATGCGCTTCGGTGAATGTGCCGTGCAAGGGAGAGCCGCGGTGTCCGCTGGTGCCGAAGCTGACGAGCTGGTTTGGATCACCCAAGTCGGGACGGCGCTCAAAATATTCCTTCTCCAGGCGAGCCACATCGATCAGCATCTCTCTCGGAGCCGGTTTGCCCGCGAGCGGCGAGATCGTCATTCCGTTCGCCTCGCCTGTAATTGATTTCGTTTCTAGCGTACTGGGCATGCTTCCACCTTCCAAATCTCGGCGGCGTATTCGCCAATAGTGCGATCACTTGAAAACTTCCCTGAGCTCGCCACGTTCAGGATAGCCTTGCGTGCCCACCCAGTGGGATCAGCATACAGAGCGCCGAGTCGTTCGTGCGCCTGGCAATAAGATGTCAGATCTGCCAAGTGCATATAGTGATCGCCGTTGGTGAGTAGCGTATCCCGCAAGGGCGCGAATATTCCTGGCTCGTTTCGGCTGAAGTGATCCGAGAAAATGAGGTCCAGAGCTGCTCGAGTCTCCGGCTCATTTTCATAATGCCAGTGTGGGTCATACCAGGCACGACTGTCCTCGACTTCTTCCACGGTGAGGCCGAACAGGAACATGTTCTCCTCCCCTGCCTCTTCCGCCATTTCAATGGTTGCGCCGTCGCGTGTCCCGACAGTTAAGGCTCCGTTCATCATGAACTTCATATTGCTCGTTCCGCTAGCTTCATAGCCGGCAGTCGAGATCTGATTAGAGACATCGCTGGCTGGAATCAGCCGTTCTGCCAGCGAAACGTTGTACTCCGGAAGAAAAACGATTTTGATTCGACCGCGTACGGCAGGGTCCGCATCAATCGTATCCGCCAGGTTGTTGATGAACTTTATGATGAGCTTAGCCAAGTGGTATGCCGGCGCCGCTTTACCTGCGAAGAAGAAAGTGCGTGGCACCATCTTCATGTCGGGATCTTTCCGTAGCCGGTTATAAACGATTACGATCCGCAGAGCGTTTAGCAGTTGCCTTTTGTATTCGTGGATACGCTTGACCTGGCAATCGAAGATCGTGTCCGGATCCACGATCTGCCCCGACGTCGCTTTGAGCCAATTAGCGAACTGCGCTTT
>DATHJP010000600.1:0-4105 GCA_035489695.1 Terriglobales bacterium | reverse complement strand
CTGGGCATTCTGCGTTCGCCAGATGCAGGCAACACCTGGACTCTGATCACACAAGACAGCACCGGAACCCGTCCTTTCGCTGGAATGGGTTTCAGCAGGATCGCATTCAGTACCGCGAATCCCAACCTGGTGGTTGCCGCTGCCGCAGCGGCCTCTCAAGGCTTTAACGAGGGCCTGGAAAATCCGGTGACACTGAATCGGGGACTCTACTATTCGACAAACGGTGGAGCTGCGTGGACTTATGCCAGCATGAAAGATAGTGGCGTAACCATTGATCCAGGTTCAGCGACGTCCGTTGTCTTCAATCCAGTTGCGGCAAAGTTTTTTGCCGCCATGCGTTATCACGGAATTTATTCTTCCACAGACGGAATCAACTGGACCCGCCTCGCCGCTCAACCGGGAACCGGACTAGCCACAGGTGTATGTCCCGCAAGTCCGACCTCGCCGAATTGCGCGATTTATCGTGGTGAAATTGCTGTGGTCCCGGGGCGCAACGAAATGTATGTGTGGTACGTGAACGGAGGCGACACCGACCAGGGCGTCTGGAAGAGCACGAACGGCGGCACCTCCTGGACCAACTTGACTGACACCGGCATCACCAATTGTGGCGACTCGTTCGGAGGTTGCGGGACCACGCAGGGCTTTTACGATTTGGAGCTGTCGGCCGTTCCCAACGGCGCAACCAGCACCGATTTGTACGCGGGAGCCGTCAATCTTTACAAGTGCACGATCACGACGAGCTCTCCAACGTGTAGCGGCACGGGTTCGAATACTTTCCTTAACCTGACGCACGTGTACGGATGTTCGCCAAATTTCGGCTCCATCGCGCACGTTCACCCCGATCAGCACGGCATCGATTTCCTGGTGGTCAATAGCCAGGCAATTATGTATTTCGCCAATGACGGTGGAATCTACCGGGCGCTGGATGGCTACACCGGCCTGACGACGGGGACGTGCGGCGGCAGCAATTTATTCGACAGCCTTAACCAGACACTGGGATCGATGACTCAGTTTGTATCCTTTTCCCAGCATCCTACCGATCTCAATACCATCCTGGGCGGGACTCAGGACAACGGTTCGCCAGCGACAGCCTCAGCGCTAAGCACTACCAGTTGGCTGAACGTCAACAGCGGTGACGGCGGGTACAATGAAATCAATCCCAACAATCCTACTGAATGGTTCACCGCCAATACTGATGTCAGCATTCAAAAGTGTGCCTCGGGGATTGCGTGCCACGCCCAAGATTTCCCAGTCATCGTCGACAATTCAACGGTGGGCGGGGATTCTGGAGCTTTCTACACACCGTACATTCTCGATCCGCAGAATTCCGGGGAACTGCTCGTAGGCACCTGCCGAGTATGGCGGGGAACGACCACAGGCACTGCATTCGTACTACTCAGCCCGAATTTTGAAACTGGTAGCGGGGGTTGCTCTGGGGGAGAAATCAACCTGGTCCGTTCGCTGGCGGCCGGTGGGCCGAAGGACGCAAATAATCTTTCCAATGTGCTTTATGCCGGGACGGATGGCTTCGGACCATTACTGCTAGGAGGCGGTCATTTGTGGGTGAGCACAAATGCTGCCGGAGGCATTGGAACATGGACGGACCGAACCGCTGGAATTAATCCTTCCGGCTTCCCGATTTCGAGTGTCGCTATCGACCGTTCCGACCCAACCGGGCAGACCGCCTACGTTACGATCATGGGCTTCCACGTCTCTCACGTATGGAAGACTTCGAATGCAGGGCAATCGTGGACTAACTTCAATGCGAACTTGCCGGATTCACCGGCGAACGCTGTCGTGGTGGACGCGGGATCCAACCCGAACAACGGCACTGTGTATGTGGCCACTGATGTAGGAGTTTTTTCCAGCAGCACCGCGAGCCCAAGCTGGACAGAATTGGGGCCCGCGCCAAACAGCGGCCTGACAGGTTATTTGCCCAACGTATCAGTAACTGCCTTACGCATTTTCAATTCCGGTGGGTACAAGAGACTACGCGCTTCGACCTACGGACGCGGAGTGTGGGAGTTCAACCTGATCACCGGGCCGGATTTCCAGGCTTCGTTTTCCACTAATCCCCTTACCGCATTCGTCGGTCAGACCGCTGTGTTCAACGGCACTATGACGGCCTTGAATGGCTACACCAATTCCGTGAACTTGAGCTGTACGGATGGAACCACACCCAAGCCTCCCACGTGTTCGATTTCGCCGGCCAGTCTGATCCCCACCAGCAACGGTGTTGCGTTCACCGTGAGTGCGAGCGGTCCGGCGGCTGACTACACCTTCAATGCGCATGCAGTGGGAACCGACGTTAATACCATCACCCATGACTTCTCTCTGACTCTCCACGTCGTGGACTTCAACTTGAGCGCGCCTTCTCCATCCAGCATCACCGCCAACCGGCCGAACAGCTCGGGACCTGTGAACTTTCAGGTTACCGCGGCAGGTTCGTTCACCGCGGCCGTAGATTTGTCTTGCAGTGGTTTACCCGCCGGGGCAGCTTGTAATTTTCAACCGTCGAGCACCGTCTTTCCCACTTCTGCCGATCCGGTGTCTGTCACTCTGATCATAAGCACTACTACGGGCACGCCGACTGGCACGTTTCCGATAACCATTAACGGATCTTCGAGTGGCGTCAACAAAACCCAGAATCTGAGTTTGACCGTGACAGCTTTTGCGGACTACACGTTAGTAATCAGCAATCCGTCGCAGTCCGCAACTGCCGGTAGTTCTGCCACATTCGACGGCGTACTTACTGCGTTCAACGGTTACACCAGCTCGGTCAACTTGAGTTGTGGTGCAGGCGCGCCGCCAACCTGCACACTCTCGTCGTCAAACGTGACTCCGACTACGGCAGGCGTTGCCTTCACCGTATCGGCCAGCAGCAACCTGGCACAGAATTACAATTTCAGCATCGCCGGTCTGGGCACCGATCCTTCTGCGATGGCGCATTCAGCGGCAGTGACTTTCAATTCAACGTTCGACTTCTCACTTACGAATAGTTCCAGCGCCCAGACTGTCAAGGCCGGCCTCTCCGCAACCTACAATCTCGACGCAGCGCCTTTGGGCAGCAACTTCCCTAACCAGGTGAATGTGTCCTGCATGGGTCTGCCAGCGCGCAGCACTTGTTCGTTTAATCCTGCTCAAGTGAATTCCGGCAGCGGTGACACTCCAATCGTTCTTACCATTTCGACCAATGCACCGATTCCTGCTTCGGCGCGATTGAACGGAATAGGATTAGTTCTCTATGCCTTATTCCTGCCGGGCTTACTGATCTTTACTGGTTGGAAGCGCGATGGTTTGAAGCGCCGTAGCTCCAAAAGCCCAAAATATTTCTCACTGTTATTGCTGCCGCTCGTGCTCCTGATGATTGGCCTTCTGCCGGCGTGCGGTGGCGGAGGCGGAGGCGGCGGTGGAGGTCAGCCCGGAACGCCTCCGGGAAATTACACAGTTACGGTGACCGCGACGTCTGGCGCGCTGACTCACACCGCTGCGGTGTCGCTCACCGTGCAGTAACGGGGCTGATAGGCGAGCTTCCGCGCTTGGGCCAAGCTCAGGTTTCGCATAATGTATTCCTTGTATATATCTCATTTACTTGATGTATACGCAGCTCGACAATTCACACGCGCAGTTGCAATTAAGAACTAATTTTGCGCAAGCCTTTGCACACGCCTTGGCAATGCAAACCACCTGACCTCTTCTCCTATCTCTAAGTAGTTCACTCTACGCGAACTAAAAGTGGGGGCCTCGCGCAGGCGATTGGCTTTCATCGTGCTCATAGAGCGGCAGATGTAACGAAAAAAAAAGGGGATTATCTTGATGCGTGCTATTTCTCTTGGAAAGTTCGCTCTGGCAGCCGCCGTTTGCATGGCGCTTTTTGTTGCCTCGGCTCCGTTAGCTTCGGCCACTAGTTTTACCCTGAGCAATACCAACCTCTCGGGCGTCACCAACGTTGGTACTGTACTCATAACTGACTCTGGACTGAATCAGGTAACGGTTACCATCAACATGAACGCTGGTTACTCCCTCAAACTGGAGGGCGGCCAAATCGGCTTCAACGGACCTTCGGGACTCGTTGCCGGCAGCGCCAGCGGAGTTACCGGATTCT
>DATHJP010000599.1:0-4912 GCA_035489695.1 Terriglobales bacterium | reverse complement strand
ATAAGTTTAGCATTCGGCAATAAGCAGTCAGCATTTGGCACTTAGCACTCAGCATTTGGCCATCAGAGAGCTGAATAGCATTCACGAACGAGAGCTATTGGCGCTTCGCCACGATACTGCTGGTGCCGGCGTCGGCGAATGAGAACTGGTTCGAGATATTCTCCCATTTCTTGCCATCGACTTCCACGTAAGGGTAAACAAAATAGTTGAGCGGGTCGCCGGCTTGTGGCGGATTTAGAACTAGATCGCGGCCCATGGAAAACTGCACGCGGTTCGCGTCGTGCGCGCCGAAAAAATAATCTCTTTTGGTTTGGTCCTTCCAGGCTTCAGAAATATCCACTGGCACCCATCCATGTTGCGGGTCGTAGAACTCGGCCCAGCAGTGGTAGCCGGCAATCTCGCCCGAATTCTTGTTGGCGGGTAGCGGGAAGCCAATCTCAAACCGCGCAGGGATGTGCTGCGAGCGAGCCATGGAGATGAAAACCGAATGAAAGTCAGTGCAGTTGCCACGTTTGGAATCGCATGCCCATTCCGCGTCGCCGCGTCCCCAGCCGGTTCCCGACTTGTC
Organism: Terriglobales bacterium; assembly: GCA_035489695.1. Classification (GTDB taxonomy): domain Bacteria; phylum Acidobacteriota; class Terriglobia; order Terriglobales; family Acidobacteriaceae; genus 40CM-3-55-5. Next base: position 4,344 of record DATHJP010000599.1, on the reverse strand, counting down.
GTATCGCATGGTGTTGAACACGTAGTCGTATAGGGCGCGGGCGCGGTCCATTGTGCCGGCATGACCCTGGACCTGTTTTTCGGCGATGTCAGCCAGCTTGCCGGTGACAGGCACCAATTTATCGGGGCCGAGATATTCATTGGCCTCCTTCGCCGACGCCTTCACTAGATGCGGCTGCGAGCCGTTGCGCGGCAGTCCAATGCGTTCCTGGCGAACGACCTCGTACTCGACATCGAATTTGTATTCGTCCTGCGCTGCTTTTGGTGCGATGGCGTGAAAAATCGTGTTCCCATATTTCGATTCGCGCGTCTTCTGCACTGGCAGGTCACCTTTCACTGATATGATTTTTACCTGTTGAAACTGGTCAGAATGCGCCTGTGGGAACCAGATCTCGATCTTCTCTCCAGAGGGGATATCGCGCACGGCAAAGGCGTAGTGGAACGTAAAGTGACGGCTCTGCTGAGCCAAAGCAGACAACGACATCAGCAGGACAAAGAAAAACAGGAAAGTTTTGCGCATGCTCGCGGCTCCTCTTTGTTGACAGACGGTATGGAGAAAAACGACCGAACCGGTCCTTCAGGCGGGAGCTACCGTCAAGTGAAGCCGCAATAGCGGAACATAATGATTAAACCACGTGCGAACTCGAAGAAAATGATACACCGTAGCGGAACGCTTGGCACTAACGCAGCTCGGTTCCAGAGTGCTTCACTCCTTTAAGAACGTGAACAGCCATTCTTCAGGCAGGTCCAGACTTTCACGAGTTTTGCGGTTCCCGTAGGGCACCTTCCCTGTCCCCCGAGCGGCATCCCCACCCATCAGTTGGTAAATGACTCTATTGCTCGTTTCCAACACGCGCACCGTGCCTGAAAATGGCTCGACCCACTGTTGTGCCTGTTTGCTTTGGCCCCAGACCATCAGTCCCCGCACGTTTATCCCACCAGCGATAACGGTCGTCGAGATCGGCAGTATATCGTCCACCCAGTAGTAGACGCTCCACTTTTCATTTCCTTGGAGAAGCCGCCCCAATACCCTAGCCAGCGTGGAACAAACGATGCGGAGTTGCTGCTGCTCGAATTCATCTCTGCCACCGCGCACACGCAGGTAGGACAGAACGTCTTTGGCGAGCATCTCCTCCAGATCACCGGTCTCGTTGGGCTCCGTCGGGCACCTCCGAAGTTTTCCGAGCATATTACATTGGCCAAGAGGTTAGAGAGAGAAGTGCCGATAACAGGCCTTTACCCCACGCCGCGAATCATAAACGGATGCCGGCATTTTATGAAATAGCTCCTACCGTTGAGGATTAGGGGCTAAATGCTAAGTGCTGCTTTTCTTTCCGTATTCCGTGGTGTAGTGGAGTTTGATTTCGCCGCAAGTGCCCTGATCGGGGGAATAGACGACGCAGGTATCGAAGGGGCGGGAATAGACGTGCAGGCTGACCGCCCTTTGATTGAATTCGCTAGGATTGAAAACGCGGTGCACGGGCTCGAGAGGATTCACGGCACAGGGTTGAGTTGGATTCATCTCAAGCGTGTCGGCGGGCTCCAGTTGGCAGGTTCCTTCCTCTAAGCTTTGCGAGACGACACGATAATTCTGGACCAGAAGTTTTCCGATGGGGACGGCCATCCAGCAATTCTGGTCGCGATGATTGTGCACTGAACTGACTTGGCCGACTTCCCAGCAGATTGCTACGAGTTCGTAGAGAGGAGTTTTGTCGACCAGGTTGCGCGTGTAGTGCTGACGATCCCAGGTCAGATATTGCGTAAGAGTGTCGGGGGCAATCTGTGTTTTTTCAAGAAAGTGGACGATCTGGTCGGTGCGGTCGAAAGCAGGCTGGGGAAATTTGCGTAATTCAGCCACGAACTCTTGTATGGAAAGCTGCTTCGTGGTGGCCTGTGTGGTCATATTTCCGGAACACAGTATATCGCTATCGCTCACGTAGGCCCAGGCGACCCGCCTGGGCGGGTTCATCTCAAATCTTATTCCCCTCGCGTTAGTTTGGACAGGCGGGGCCGCCTGTCGCTAGGCAAGCCTATTCAATGAACATGCAATCGCCATACGAATAGAAACGGTATTTTTGTTCGACGGCGTGGCGGTAGGCGTTTAGCACACGCTGGGTTTCGCCGAATGCACACACCAGCATGAGCAGACTGGATTGTGGTAGATGGAAGTTCGTCAACAGTGCGCCTACGATACGGAAATCGTAACCCGGATAGATGAAAAGATTTGCTTCTCCGCTGCCTGCTTGCAGTCTGCCTCCTTCGGACTGATGAGCGACGTGTTCTAACGTGCGAACCGTGGTAGTGCCGACGGCCACTACGCGGTGTCCGGCGTCCAATGCGTGATTGATGACACCGGCTGCATCGGCGGAAATGTGGTAGGACTCGCGGTGAAGAGTGTGATCCTCCACCCGATTGACGCGTATCGGTTGAAAGGTTCCTAAACCGACGTGCAAAGTAATTTCTGTAGTTGCGATGCCGCGCTCTTTCATCCGGGCAAGGATTTCCGAAGTGAAGTGCAAACCGGCGGTGGGTGCGGCTACTGAACCTCGCTCTCGAGCGTACACAGTCTGATAGCGTTCGCGATCGCTGGTTAGATCCTCGCGGGAAATGTACGGGGGCAGCGGCACATGTCCGAGTCGCTCGATCAAGCCAAAAAAATCCGGAGTTGGAGAAAAACGGATTCGCCGCTCGCCGAAGCTTCCGCGGGCCAGCACTTCGGCATGCAATTCTTGATCATCGCCGAAAAAAAGGCGCTCGCCGACTCCGATCTTTCGTCCCGGGCGTACCAGGCACTCCCATTCGTTGGCCTCCTGGGAAATCTGGCGAGTAAGTAGAACTTCGATTTGTCCTTTCAGGAAATCCTTGGATGCGGGATTTTGAGAACTGACCGGCTGTGCTTTGGCACCACTTCTTCTGCCATAGAGCCGGGCGGGAAAGACCCGAGTGTTGTTGAATACGACTAGGTCGTCCGGCCTGAGGAAATCGGGGAACTCGCGAAACCAGCGGTCGCAGAATTTTCCCGAGGCGCGTTCCATATGCAACAGGCGCGAAGCGGCGCGGTCCGCAAGGGGTTCCTGCGCTATCAGGCCGGGAGGAAGTTGATAATTGAAGTCGCTGACCAGCACACGGGTCGATTATAGAGTCGTAGTCATACCATGCTGCTGCATTACAAAATTTTACGAATGTTTGGGTTGTGCGGAACTGCATGCGTGGTACCATACGCGGAACCGGGCTCGGGTCCTTCCCCCAACCGCTCTTGAAATTATGTCCAGCGAACGCCAGTATCGACGCGAAATTGCCTCGTTCGGCAAGATGTTACATGAACGAGGCTATGTCGCTGCCATGGACGGGAATCTTTCCGTAAGGCTCGACGAACGGCGCATTCTGGCTACGCCCACGGCGATGAGCAAGAGCATGATGCGCCCTTCCGACATGGTGATCGTGGACCTCGAAGGCCGCCACATCAGCGGTCGGCGCGCGGTTTCCAGCGAAATTGCCATGCACCTGCTGATCTATAAATTGCGTCCCGACGTTCAGGGAATCGTGCATGCGCATCCACCGACGGCCACCGGTTTCGCCGCAGCGGGCATTGCCTTGAATCAACCGCTGGTGTGTGAGGTGGTCATCGGGCTGGGTTCGATTCCGCTGGCGAAATACGGCACGCCGGGGACACCCGAGCTCACCGAGGCGCTCGAGCCGCTCATTCCGCAATTTGACGCGATCCTGATGTCGAATCATGGCGTTGTCACGTATGCTGACACGCTGCACCACGCTTATATGAAGATGGAAACGGTCGAGCACTTCTCGCAGATCGCGCTGGTTACGCATCTGCTGGGACGTCAGCAGCCGCTGGGTCACGAGGAGCTGGAAAAATTAATGCTGGCACGCAGTAAATATCAGGGATCGAAATCTGCTGCTCCTCTTCCGCTTGCTGTGGGTTGTGGCGAAGCGGGCAATCATCGCGAGGTTGCGCGCTGCGATAGTGAAACCTCTTCTCCCGAGAGTGCGCCAAAGTCGCGGCGAGCAGTTACCCGCCACCGTTAGCCCTCACTCACCACCAATGCGGAAACGCATTCCTACCCGGAAGTTGGCTCCCAGAGCGGGATACCCCACGACTTCGTTGTAGTGCTGGTTCAGGACGTTCTCGACATTCACATAGGCCGTGATCCGCGAAGTTATCAGGTACCAGCCGCCAAGATCCGCGCGAACGTATCCGGCGGCGTGATCAATTCCGAATCCCAGGAAATCGGAATCCGGCCGGCTTCCGACAAAACTTCCGCCCAGATTTCCGCCCCAGCGACCTCGGAGATAAGTGAGCAACAGAGTTCCCGAATGTTTGGGACGA
>DATHJP010000598.1:0-2644 GCA_035489695.1 Terriglobales bacterium | reverse complement strand
ATCAGGACCTTTGCTTTCGAGCATGGCGTTAAGGACGCATATGGCATCCCCGGTTTCGTTCCGGAATATATCCGTCCACTTTTTTGCGAGGGACGCGGCCCGTTTCGCTGGGTGGCGCTTTCGGGCGAGCCATCGGACATTGCGGTTACTGACGAACTGGTGCTCCAGCTATTTCCAGACAACCGAATTCTTCGACGCTGGATTGATCTGGCACGAAAACGAATTAAGTTTCAGGGACTGCCCGCGCGTATTTGTTGGCTGGGATATGGGGAAAGGGCAGAGTTTGGTTTGGCCATCAATGACTTGGTCAAGAAAGGTAAAATCAAGGCGCCGATAGTGATTGGACGCGACCATCTGGATTGCGGCTCGGTGGCTTCTCCGTTTCGTGAAACCGAGAGCATGAAAGACGGCAGCGACGCAGTGGCGGACTGGCCGCTGCTGAACGCACTGTTGAATACGGCGGCAGGCGCCTCCTGGGTTTCCATTCACAATGGCGGTGGGGTGGGAATTGGCTATTCTTTGCACGCGGGGCAGGTGACCGTCGCGGACGGCAGCGAGATGATGGCCAAACGTATCGAGCGGGTCTTGACTACCGATCCCGGGATGGGTGTCGTCCGCCACGTGGACGCAGGATACGGGGAAGCGAAGACGTTCGCAAAAAAAAACGGCGTGAAAATTCCAATGAGCGGCTAATGTAAGATAAAAACCCGCCGGACAGCCGGGGAGATTAGATCCCCCGCGCTTTACGGGGACACGTGAAGCAATCCAAACCAGACCGGCCATTGCTGCTGGTGAATATTGGCCAGCTAATTACCCTGCGGTCTGAATCTGGCAATCTGGGCCCACGTCGAGGTCACAAGCTCAAGCAACTCGGAATTATCGAAAACGGAGCAGTGCTATGTGTGGGCGGAAAAATTGCCCTGGTTAGCCGCACCGCAGATGCGCTGCGGGATGCGTGGCTGAAAAATAATCGCAACAAAGTGATTGAGCTCGATTGCCACGGGCAAGTGGTCCTGCCCGGCTTCGTAGACTCCCACACCCATCCGGCGTTCCTCTCTCCCCGGCTGTTGGATTTTGAGAAGCGCATTTCAGGCGCAACCTACGAGGAGATTGCGGGCTCGGGCGGGGGCATTCGATCCAGCGTCGAAGAAGTGCGAAAGGCAGACAAGTCTCTATTGGCTGAAAAAATCCTGGCCCGTTTTCAGGAAATGGCGGAACAGGGCACAACCACGGTCGAGGCCAAATCAGGTTATGGGCTGACTGTGGAGTCGGAACTGAAATCGTTGGAGGCTATCCAAGCGGCAGCCGAGGGTTGGCCGGGAACCGTGGTTTCGACGCTGCTTAGTGCGCATGCCGTCCCCAAAGAGTTTAAAGACTGCCCGGAAGAATACGTCAAAATTATCTGCGACGAGATGATTCCTCAGGCGTCGGCGCGCAAGCTGGCGCAGTTCGTGGACGTGTTCACCGAGAGAGGAGCCTTCACGGCGAAAGATACAGAAAAAATATTTGAAGCTGCTGTGGTTCACGGTCTGGAGGTGCGGGCCCACGTCGGTCAACTGAGTGAGACTGCGTTAGAACCGCTATTACGATTTCATCCCGCTTCGTTCGATCACCTGGACCACGTGAATGAGGGCGACATTGCCGAGTTGGCGGAGCGAGACACGATAGCAACGCTCGTACCGGGGGCGAATTATTTTCTCGGCATGCAGGACTTCCCGCCAGCGCGAAAGTTGATTGACTCCGGCGTAGCTGTGGCATTGGCCACGGATTACAACCCAGGTTCGTCGCCCACGCCCAGCATGCCGTTTGTAATGTCGCTGGCCTGCACGCAAATGAAGATGTCGCCGGCGGAAGCAATTTCCGCAGCGACTATCAACGGCGCATGCGCCCTGCGATTGCAGGATCGAAAAGGAACGATTGAACCGGGGAAGGACGCTGACCTCGCAGTCTTTGACGTGGCGGACTATCGAGAAATCCCTTATTGGCTGGCATCCGATCGATGTGCCTTCACGGTAGCCGGTGGATACTCCGAAGAATCGGAGTGAATCTGGTACGCGAAGCGACTATCCGCTCATGGCGCAGCACGCTTCGCATTGAGCGAATATGGCTTGATTGTTATAATCAGGGCGTTCCAAACTTTCCATCGTTTGACTGACCGCACTTAGTGGCAACTCCGCGATCATCCCAGGCGTGTTCCCGAGCTCGCGCGATGTCGGAAGCAAAGCTTTGGATTGCAATGTGGCCAGGTAGCTCAGGTGGTAGAGCGCAGCCCTGAAAAGGCTGGCGTCGGCGGTTCAACTCCGTCCCTGGCCACCATATTTTCGATCACTTCTCTAGGTAAAAAAGGCAGAAATGCACCGCACCTCATATTCACTTCTCGTTATGCTGGTCATAGTGCTTGGCACCTCGGTTGCATTGGGTCAAGCCCCCGCAAAGCCCGCTAGCGGAGAATCCGCCAAAACCGAAGACTTCGCCACCGCTACGCCGGAGTCAATCAGCTTTCGCGCTGGCGGAAAGTCCTGCATGCCGAGAAAATAATTCGCCCCCGGTACGAGCGTTGCTATCGTGTCTCGCTCCGCCAACTCGGCAATGTCGCCCTCATTCACGTGGTCCAGGTGATCGAACGAAGCGGGATGAAATCGTA
>DATHJP010000597.1:0-3834 GCA_035489695.1 Terriglobales bacterium | reverse complement strand
CGCAGTCTGTACGACCTGATGAAGGATTTGCTCATCACGCAGTAGTTCCACCTCGGAATTCAACTCCTCTTCCGTGACCTCTTCGCGAAATAGGGGAGGTTGTGTAGGAGTCGACGTAACCACCGGGTCGATGCGACCGCGGCGCACCAGCACTTTCATCTGTGCCTGGTAGGAGGGCGTAAACAGTCCATAGAGAAGGACCGCCAGAAAAGTTGCCACGAACGAAACGAGCAGGAGACGACGCTGCCGGAATACGATTAGCAGCACATCGCGCATGCTGACAGCGGGAGCGCGAGCCGAAAGTTGAATGAGACTAAGCTCTTCGGACATAACAGAACTTTTCGCGGCTCGCCGCACCCACGTGTTGTTTGCGTGAAACCAGGGATTCAAATCTGCGTCAATTAACTGAGCTCCCTGGGCTCAGCCACGTATTGCGAAAGCGATTTCCTCCGCAACAATTCTGCTATTCCTGTCAGAACTGAGATGGATTCCAATACATACTCAAGTTCGGAATCGGCATATATCGCCGGATTTTCGAGATCGTATTCTGCGGTACAAATAGGAGATCTCCCGGCTTCAGATGAATGTCCTCCCCCAAGTTTCTGTTTTTCAGCATCTGCTTCACATCCAATATTCGGGCCTCGACTCTGTCTTCGGACGTACGCCGGAACAGCACCACCTGCGAGTGTTTGGCCTGCCCGTTAAAACCTCCGGCCATCGCGACCGCCTCAGTCACAGTAGCGTCACCCCGCAATTCGTACTTACCTGGTCGCGCCACCTCGCCGCCGGCGATGAAGTATGGCTTATTAAAGTCCTTGAGGATGACCGTGAGCTCCGGATCGTGCAGCATGCCGCCGTAAAGCCCTCGAACCGCCTCGCGAAACTGGGGAAGAGTCATTCCCTCGGCGTACAGCTGTTCGACTCCTTGCAGCGGAACGAAGCCATCCGGCTGCACGCTTACAGTTTGGTTAAACTCAGGTGAGAAAACGAAACTAATCTCCACCACATCGCTTTTGCACAACCGGTACAGCGGGCGGCGTTCCCCCGTCAGGACTGGACTCCTTACGCCGCCGTCCGCTACCCCGGGTTTTGTGGTTTCCGCCGCCCCAGAATTGTCTATGGCTACCTCTTGCCATATTTCCTGAGCAACAGCCACCACCACGACCTGCTGCATCAGATAGCAGCAAGCAAGACCAAGAACGGTGAATGTCAAAACTCGCTTCATTTCGTCCCAGTGTGCGACTCTTTTCACACGTTATTCGCAGGCCTGCGGGCCCACAAGACATGAGAAGTGGAGTACACAAAGGTAGGTAATTGGCACAAACCGGCAGGAGTTGTCCCGATTCGGAATCTATCACACGGAGGGGTGACGGCGGTCGCTCGATTTCTCGGTTCCGATTCTTACAATGAACCTGGCGGTGTGGTTTCCGAGGAATTTATGGAACATGTGTCGCATCCTTCTTTGACTGCCATTCGTGTCCTGGTCGCCGACTCCAACCAAATGGAGTGCCAGCTTCTGGTCAGCGCGCTTCGGGAGCGCCCTGAGTTTCAAGTGACCTGCTGTGCCGCGGATATCGACGCCATTCTGCAAGCTATCCTGCCCTTCCCGGCGCAAATTGCAATCATTAATGTCGATCACCCCAGGAATGAATCACACGATATGACAATGGTCCGCCGCTTTCACCTGGCTCATCCAGAAATAGCCAAAATCGTGCTGATCAATTCTGGCGATCGCGAGATTGTGCTGAACGCCTTCCGCTCAGGGGCCAAGGGAGTGTTTTGCTTCGCGGAGTATCCTTTTCGGCTCTTGTGCAAGTGCATTCAGAGTGTTCAGCAAGGCCAGGTATGGGCGAATAGCGAGCAGCTGCAATATCTGATCGAAGCCATCGCCCAGGTACCGTCACTGCGCGTGGTGAATGCGAGCGGGCTCAAACTGCTCACTCCCCGCGAAGAACAGGTCGTCGCCCTGGTCGCCGACGGACTCAGCAATCGCGAAATTGCTCAGCAACTCGGCCTCAGCGAGCATACAGTTAAGAAATATCTTTTCCGTATCTTCGACAAGCTGGGTATCTCGAGCCGTGTGGAGCTGGTTCTCTACGCGTTCAGTCATGGCGGTGCCAGAGAGGCGGAGTGGGTGGCCGGCGCAAGCGCGTAGCGCGCATGCTTTCGTGTGATCCTTTCTACTTACGATCTTGTAGAAGTCATCCGCAAGACGGTTTTACGCGATTGTCACCCCTCCCCAAAGTTCCAATTGCCGCTCGTTGCTTCACCACGGCCTGGGATACAATCAGCTTTGGTTTACACAACGATGCGTGCTCGCCAAATCCGTGTATTGACGCTTCTTGCTGTTTTGCTGCTGTGTTCCGGCGGCTCGTCGGCATATTCGGTTCTCACCCATGAGCAGGTCGTGGACCTGCTATGGGGCGATGTGATTGAACCTCTGCTAAAAACCCGATATCCGGGTCAGACGGAAGAACAACTCAAAGAAGCGCATGCCTACGCCTATGGCGGCGCTGTCATTCAAGACCTGGGTTACTACCCTTTCGGCAGCGCTGACTTCAGCAACCTGGTGCACTACGTGCGCAGCGGCGATTTCGTTCTCGAAATGTTGCGCCAGAGCCAGGACGTTAATGAGTACGCCTTCGCGCTAGGCGCTCTGGCGCACTATGCGGCAGATATTTCCGGGCATCCGACAGTGAACCAGGCGGTGGCAATCGAATATCCCAAGCTCAAGAAGAAATTTGGGAACTCTGTTAAATATGCCCAGGACAAAACGGCACACATTAAAACCGAATTCGGTTTCGACATGGTGCAAGTAGCGAAGAATCGTTATGCGTCGGAGCAGTACCACGATTTCATCGGTTTCAAAGTGTCCAAGCCTTTGTTGGAGCGCACATTTCCGGTCATCTACGGAGTGGAAGTCAAAGACGTACTCGCTCATGAGGATCTGGCTATCGGTACTTACCGTTTCTCCATCAGCCGGCTCATTCCGCAAATGACGAAGGTTGCGCTGCAAACCCATAAGAAGGAATTCATGAGCGAGAAGCCCACTTTTGCAAAACAAAAATTTCTGTACCGGCTTAAGCGCACCGATTACGAGAAGGAATGGGGAAAGGATTACATCAAGCCCGGCATCGGAACCCGAATTCTTGCGACCATATTGCGACTTTTTCCCAAAATTGGGCCATTCAAGGCGCTGGCTTTTAAGGTTCCAACTCCGCAGACTGAAGACATGTATATCAAGAGCATTAATGTCACCGTAGACCGATACCGCGCTTTTCTGGAGCAGGCGCGCGCGAACTCTCTGCAACTGCCCAATGTTGACTTCGATACTGGCCAAGAGACCAAGCCAGCGGAATATTCCCTAACCGATGATACTTATGCCAAATTGCTGACCAGACTGTCCGAACAGAAATTCAATGGGGTCACCCCCGATCTGCGCGACAACATTCTGCACTTCTATTCCGATCTGTCTGCGCCAATCAATACCAAGAAAGACCAGGTTAAGTGGCAGAAGGTGTTGAGTTCTTTGGAGGAGTTGAAGGGTGTGACTCCGACGTCGACCCCTGCGAGTCCTGCTTCCAACTGACCCGATATCGCCCGGTCGCAGCCCCTTGTCATCCCTCCCTCGCTTTTGATATCGTTGCCCCCCTCGACTGATTCCTACCCGACTCTTGCCACTACCGCGGGGACCTATGAAGAAGAACATCACGATCAATATCAACGGAGTTCAACGCAGCGCTGAAGTGGAGCCGCGCCTGTTGCTCGTCCACTTTCTGCGGGAAAATGCCGGCCTTACAGGTACTCACATAGGCTGCGAAACTTCACTATGCG
>DATHJP010000596.1:0-3522 GCA_035489695.1 Terriglobales bacterium | reverse complement strand
ATTTCGGCTTCGGTGAGATCTTTACCCGTAAGTACAAGCACCGGGATGTTGCCCAGTGTCGGTCGTTCTTTGATCCGGCGCAAGACCTCAAAACCATCCATTTCAGGCATCGCTAAGTCCAGCAGAATCGCGTCCATGTGGAGTTCTGAAAGACGCTGGAGAGCCGCCTTTCCGCTGGCCACGGGATTAGGAATGTAGCCTGCCGCACGCAGAATATCGCTGACAAGGTCCAGGGTTTTAAGATCATCGTCCACTATCAGAATGTTCTTGGCGACGCCCGTCCCGGGATGCACATGTTTGTGGATTGCCTCCAGAAAAATGTTCTTATTCACCGGCTTCACCAGATATTCCACCGCTCCCAGAGCCAATCCCATCCTTTTCTGATCCACCACGGAAACCACGATCACAGGAATATCCGCCGTGGCCGGTGTGTTTTTCAGTTCAAAGATGGTTTCGAAGGCGCTCCTGCCAGGCATTTGTATATCCAACGTGATCGCATCTGGATGCAACTCTCGAGCTTTATCTATTGCGTCGCCGCCTGCGGCTGCCATCGTGATGCGATATCCCGCGGGCTCCAGGTAGCTTGCCAGGAGCTCGCGGGCTGACAATTCATCATCCACAACCAGAATTAAAGGCTTTCCGCTGACCGATTCCGCATCTTGAGTGCCGGCCTGAGTGTTGTCTCCAGCCGCTTTCGAAATATCCTTTCCTTCCGGTAGAGTGAAGCTGAACTTTGTACCTTTGCCCAGTTCGCTTTCTACGCTAATCGTCCCTCCCTGCTGTTCCGCCAGGCGCTTCGTGATAGCGAGTCCCAGGCCGGTTCCTTCTTTCACGCCGCGTGTCGTCTCGCCCACTTGGCGGAATTCCTGGAAAATCACCTGCTGATCTTCCAGGCGAATACCCACGCCTGTATCGCTGACGGTGAAACATATGAAAGCATTTTGAGCGGCACAATCAACTCGTACCTTGCCGCCCTCTGGTGTGAACTTCAGCGCGTTACTGAGCAGGTTATAGAGAATCTGCTTGAAACGTATCCGGTCCGCATGAATCCACAGGTCAGGCAACGATTGTTCTATATCGATTTTCTTGGTCATTGCCAGAGGTCGTACGATGGACAACACTTCCGGCATTGCCGACACGACCCTGAAGTTCTCACACCGAATCTCAAGCAGCCCCGACTCGATTTTCGAAAGGTCCAGGATGTCGTTGATCAATTGCAAAAGATGATCGGCACCCTGTTTGATGTGGTTGATAAAGCGTTGCTGTTTTTCATTCAGTGGGCCCGCAGTTTTTTCAGCCAGAAGCCCTGAAAAACCCACAATCGCGTTGAGCGGCGTGCGCAATTCGTGGCTCATGCTTGCCAGGAACTTGCTCTTCATTTGGGTGGCACGTTCGACTTCCTGGTTTCGTAGTTCTAGTTCGCGGTTCTGTTGCTCGATATGCTGTACCGCTCTTTTACTCTCTGTGATGTTATGCGCTACCGCGTAGATCAATTTTTGATCGGGCACTGAAACGGCATTCCACAACAGCCATTTGTAAGAACCGTCTTTGCAGAGGTAGCGGTTTTCAAATGCGAAGGTAACCTCCCCGATTTGAAGTCGCTGAGCTTCGCTGGCCGTTGCCTGCAAATCTTCGGGATGTATGAAATTAACGTAAGGCTTCGCCTTCAGTTCTTCGATGGTGAAGCCCAACACCTTTTCCCACACCGGATTTAAACTCTTGAAAAACCCATCAAAACCGGCGATGCGGAACATGTCGATAGACAGATCGATAAATCGGTTTCCGGTTTCCAACCGGGCATAGAGCGAACCCATGAACAGGCTGACCCCCAAACCGACAATCAGAAAAAGCGCACCAAGCAGCCAAACCCGCCGGCCTACGGCCCAAACGCCCTGCTGCAAGGTTGCCGCCGGTTGTTCAAGCAGAAGTCCCCAGCCATATTCGGCTACCGGTTCGTAATGAGTAAAAACCAGCTGGTTGTTGCGGGCAAATATTCCGTTGCCGGTCCGGCCAGCGCGCACCAGCTTTACCGGTTCATGCTCGCTGAGGTCAATGAGTGCGGAAGTGGATGCCTCAGTCGGAGAGGACGATAAGTGCCCTTTCTGATCCACGAGAGAAATTTTCCAGGCGCCTTCGAGTTTGGTTTCCCCCAGCCATCGGCTAATCGTATTCAAAGAATATGGAGCCATCAGGATTCCGATGCGCTTGCCCTCGTTGTCTCTTATAGGAACCGCGATGGCTACCACTAATTGATGCGGGGTGGCGGCTGTTTCATATATTTCTGAAACATATGGTTTCCAATGGCTGGCGACGCCCTTGTACCAGTCACGATGCGCAAAATTTTGATTGACCACGGTTGGCTGCGGAGGGTAGATCGCACGCATCGTGCCATCCAGATCGTACACACTGAAAAACAAGAAATCAGGTCGCAAGGCGATTGCTTGTTCTAGGTGCCGGTCAACCTCGTCAAAATTGTGCTCTATCCATGCCTGACGAAACACATTGCGTACGCCGAATGCTTCGAGGAATGCAGTACTCTGGCGGAAGTGTTGTTCAATTAAAACCGCCGACACCCTAGCGATCTGTGTGCTCTCGGTAATCGCCTGTTTTTCAGTTTGTTGTCTCAGCACCCGGGTGACGGAATATGCAAAAAATGGAATCGGCAGAAGCATCAAAAGCACAATCAGAAGATAGAGGCGTGGCCGGCTCTTCGACATCCAGTTCGCGAGTTTGGTGCGGATCGTCATTCAGCTTGTTTTGCTTTTGCAGATGTTACTGGCCTGCAGCCGCGCCCCGCGTCTGATCCGCCCATTCACCACTCGCGACCAAACGCTTGAACTCACCAAAAATGCGAGAATCCCACCATCCCTTGTTAACTTCGTCTTCCATGATTTCCAACGCTTTCACGGATGCAAAAGCGCTTTTGTATGGCCGGTCCGTAGTCAGCGCATCGTACACATCCACGATTTGCAGAACCCGGGCCGTCAAGGGAATCTCTTCGCCTTTCAATCTGTCGGGATAGCCGGACCCATCCAGCTTTTCATGGTGATGACGAATAATGGGTAGCACTAAACGAAAGGATTTGAGGGGAGCGCAGATACGTTCGCCCAACACAGGATGATGCTGCATGACCAGAAATTCTTCAGGCGTCAAGCGACCTGGTTTGAGCAGAATGGTCTCCGGCACAGCGACCTTGCCAATATCGTGAACGATTCCGGCTCGGCGCAGAGCGACGAGTTGCTCATCAGGCAATCCAATTTCCTTGCCCAGCCGAACCGAATATCCTGACAACCGTTCGCAGTGTCCTTCGGTATTAGGATCTTTGCCTTCGATGCAGCGCGCCAGGGCGAATAGGACTAATTCTGCCCGCTCTAGCTCGTCGGTATGAGCCTTCAGGCTCAGAAGGGATCGGACATGCGCCAACAGTTCACTCTGATCCACAGGCTTGCTCAGGAAACCATCTGCTCCGGACTTAATCCCGCGAACTCGGTCCTCCCTGCCTGTAAGTCCCGTAACCAGCAC
>DATHJP010000595.1:0-3418 GCA_035489695.1 Terriglobales bacterium | reverse complement strand
CATTGCGCCGGGCCGAGGGCTGGTTGGATTTTGCTCAGCACGTACAGAAAGCTCGCCCACAAACTCATCCCGATCTGTTGATTGGTAACGACCGCGTGCCAGCCAGCATGATGCAGTTCTATCTGCCAGATCATCCGTTTGCCTACGTGCAACCTGAACCTTATGGCCAAAGCGAGTTCACGCTGTGGCCGGGTTATACCGTCAGACACGGAACACGGGCACTCTTTGTTATCGTTGGGAAGGCGCAATTGCCGCAAGAAATGAAGGACGAATTCAAGCACTCGCAGTTGGTTGATGATTTCTGGTCGGAACATCGTGGGCGGGCGACCACTCATTTTCACATCTACTTCCTCTGGAACAGCTGATTGGCGGAAGCTGCAAGTGAACCCGCGCATACATGTGTGAAAATGCCTTTCCACTGAATTTGCTGGGCGGATCAGCGAAGAACACCGTTGTCGCCTTGGCCCGTTTGACGGCAGTCGGTGTCCGTGGCCACCCAATCCAGCCATTCCTCCAGGACGAGCAGGGTCCAAATGGCGCGGGCATGGTCGGCTTTGCGCTGGCAATGCTCGGAGAAGAGTTCTATGGCGGCAGACGTGTGAATGCCGACCTGTTCTAGGCGCCCTTTTTTCAACGTCGCGATCGCCCATTCTTTCAGAGGGCCGCGCAGCCAGCTGCTAATGGGCACCGAGAGGCCGCGCTTGCGCCGGTTTACGATATTATTTGGCAAGTAACGCAGGGCGTAGCGCTTCAGAAAAACCTTAGTCTTAAATCCCCGCACTCGGTCCTCGATGCGAAGCGATTTTGCGAATTCCATTACTGCTTGGTCCAGGAAGGGCGCACGCAGTTCCAGCGCCGAACTCATGCTCGCGCGGTCGGCCTTGGTCAGCAATCCCTCAGCCAGAAGCGTTTCCAAATCCCATCGTTGCGCTCGGTCCAGTAGTTCACCACCACCCGCGTCATTGCTATCCAAGTCTATCGGTGCCACGCCTAGACGCCGCAACAGTGCAGGCGTGATGCTGGAAACCCAGAGCCGGTGTCGCATCATGCCATTCCAACTCGCGCCCTGTACGAAACGCTTGAGCAAGAAAGAAATCGTCACCTTCTTCTCGCTGGGTGGAATCGCTTCCACCACGCGGCGAATGGCGAACCTGAGCCAGTTCGGCAAGTTTGCGAAGCGTTCGGCAATCCGCGCCCCGATGTAAGTCGGATAGCCACCAAACAATTCGTCGGCGCCTTCCCCGACGAGCGCCATCTTGCTTTCCTCTGCCGCGCGCTGGGCTAGCAGGGTCGTCGGAATCCAGGCGGGGTCAGCCAGGGGTTCACCCACCATGCGGATCAGCGATTTCAATCCATCCCGCACATCATCAGGTTTGACGAGTAATGGCACGAGCTCCATTCGCAATTGTTTTGCCACCGCCGCCGCGAAGCCGCCTTCATCAAACGATTCCTCCTCAAAACGCAGGGTGTAGGCTTTCAATGGGCGCGTCGGATGGAGTGAGCGGACCACTGCCGAAACCAACGACGAGTCAATTCCACCGCTCAAAAAGACACCGAAGTCCACATCGACATCGGTCTGGCGACCGATGGCAGCGCGGAACGTTTGATCAAACGCGTCGAGCGACGAATGTTGTTTGGCCGTCTCTGTGATCTGCCAGTGCCAATAGGATTTTGAGCACACACCACCCACGTCGAACTGGATCAATTCGCCTGGCGCGACCTTACGGATTTCGCTGAACGGGGTGTCGGGTGACGGAAAGACTCCGAACTGTAGATATTTTCGCAGCGCCTCCTGGTCGAGGCTAACCGGCAAGCGACTGTGCGCGACCAAGGCGGCGATCTCAGTCGCAAAAATGATTTCCTTTTGGTTCCGAGTGTAAAACAGCGGGCGTTCGCCTGCTCGGTCACGCACCAGTGTAAGGCGACTGTAACGTGGATCCCACACCGCAATTGCAAAGGCCCCGACGAGCCGACTCGCGAATGCTTCGCCAAGCTCAAGATACAATCCTGGGATCACTGCGACATCCGTTTTATGCTTCACCGGACGACCCCGCTCCGCCAACCATCGACTTAATTCATGATGATTGTCGATTTCGCCGTTGCAAACGGCTATCACACCGCTCTCCGAATCCGCTATCGGTTGGCTAAGGTGCTGGGCGAGACCACGAATGGCCAGGCGCGTCGCGCCCAGGATAGCCAAGTCGGTGTCCACTTGGCCGGTGGCGTCCGGCCCGCGGTGAGACAGGGACCGGAGCATAGCCTTTACGCGAAGATGAGCGGCGTCTGGAAACCTTAGGCTGGAAAAAGCGACATTGCCGCAGATGCCACACATTCTAGGACGTTCTCGGAACTAACAGTTGGGCACTCCAATACCGCGAGAAGAGGTTTGAACCGATGCGCCTGGTGCCGCGCGAGCCAAGTCCCCGCCGTAGACAAAAATGTTAGTCCAACTGTAGCCGTTCAACAAGACATCAAGATGTCATCCAATGCCTAAAAAACATGTAGGGTAAGGCCTTACATATCACTGGAATCTGAGCGGTTTAGGGGCGAACGAGGTGCTAGGGTGTCAACCAGCTCCTCTCGTGACTAGGGAATATCCGATTCGTGGATCGGCCTTTCGATCACCTGACCGAAATGGCGCAATAGCAGCGTTCTGCAGCTTGGGCATCAATTCCGAGATTTTATCCTTGGGCACGACAAGGGCATCGGATTAGCGATATATGGGGAGATTCGAGCCGGTGATCGCATCTTTGAACTAGAATCAAAGGAGATCGCCCAAAAAGATCTCGGCCCATTAATTCTCGCCTACAACGCAACACTCGAAGCGGTTTGGGAGGGAGCGGGACTACAGAATCGACGGGGGGAATTCCAACAGGTCTTCGGCGTAAGCTATGAGATTTCGCAGCGAGTATCGGTAGGGGGCGAGATGTTGCAGGAATTCGTGTTCCCCGAGTGGCGCGATAGCGAACACATTCGAAATGTATTTGTGGGACCTAATGTTTGGTTCCGCCATCAGACCTGGTTTGTGACTCTCACTGCACTCGCCCAAGCCACGGACACCCCGGACGAAGCCGATTTCCAAATGCCCACGATTTTTGGCATCGGTTTTTGAGAAAAGTGACGAAGATATTAACACTCCTTGCCGTCATCGCTGGTCTGTTGGCCTGCGAATCGGTAAATTATGTGCCGCCGGTCACCCAACAAATGGCCGCTGCAAAAAAAGGACGCCATGTGGATGTCGCCACTCTGTGCGAAGGCCGAACGCTATTGGTTCATCGCTGTATCGAGTGCCACACGCTGCCGCCCCTTTGACACTATAGCGCTGAAGACTGGCCGGAGATCGTGAATACCATGTCCCATCGCGCGAGCCTGAAGCCAGCCGAGCGCGATGCACTTGTCGCATACATCATTGCGGTAC
>DATHJP010000594.1:0-4128 GCA_035489695.1 Terriglobales bacterium | reverse complement strand
TGTTCGTCATCTTCGCGGGTGGTGGCGTACTGCCCGTGAGGCGCGAAGAAGTTCAAAGGCATATAGCCCCAGTAGTCACCCTCTTGTGGATCGCGTTGAAAGACCGGCATCAGCTCGACAACTGTTATCCCGAGTTCCCGGAGATAAGGGATCTTTTCCGCCAGACCGGCGTACGTGCCGGCGCGAGATGCATCTACGCCCGAGTTGGGATTCTTGGTGAATCCCTTCACATGAAGCTCATAGATGACGGCATCAGACTCGTGAAATGGAGATTGATCTCCTTCCCAATCGAATGTCGAGCCGCGACCAGTCAGCACTCCCAGAGGCGCGCGTCCAGCGTTCGGTCCTTCTCGCATAGCCAACTCGCGATCAAAATCGGGTGGAAAGAAGATGCACTGCGCATAAGGGTCGAGGAGAATCTTCTGCGGGTCGAAGCTATGAAGTTGAGGAACGGTCTCGCCCGACACTGAATATGCGTAATAACAAGCCTCACCAATCTGTGTGATCGGAACCCGGCAGTGCCATATCCGCCCTGACTTGTTATGCAGAAAGTCGAAACGGAAGGTCAGGACGGGATTCACCAAATCGGTAGCGGAAAAAAGCAATAGAGCGACACTCTCTGCATGTTCGGAGTGGACGGCAAAGTTGAACGCCTGCCGTTCCTCAATCCATGTAACACCCAGCGGCAACGGACTGCCTTCAGCCTGCTCCCATGTCGGGCGTCGCGCAGTCACCGCCGGCGTAACTCGGCCAGAGCCGGCTGGACGGTCTGCGTTGGCAAGCATCACTTGGGTCGAATTGTCCAATCTGCCTCTCTGAAACGCCGGGTACTGTCACTTAAGCTGCCAGATCGCCTGCCGCCGCACGATCGGCGAAAATCACAGCCTGATCCTGGCGAATCCGTCCCGCCGGAATCGAGGGATCGCCCTGGCGCAGACGGAGCAGCATGCCAGCTTTCTCTTTACCCGTCACCAGCCACAGGATACGACGCGCACGATTGATGATCGGATAGGTCATTGTCATTCGCCGTCTTCCTTGATAGACACCGGTCAAAGCCACATCAACGTCGGTGACATTCAATACCGGGTCGCCCGGTACCAACGACGCGGTGTGTCCATCCGGCCCAAGACCCAGATGGACCAGGTCCAACGTTGGCGCCAAACCAGCGATCTCGCTCAAGACCGCGGCATACTGCCTGGCCGCGCTTTCCAGATCGGAAGATTCAACAGGCATGGCATGGATCTGCTCCGGACGAATCGGCGCGTGATCCAGTAGATTTTCTCGAATGTGTGTGAGATTTCTATCCGGATGTCCTGCCGGGGCGACGCGTTCGTCCACTTGCGCTACATGAATGTGCTCCCACGGGACTTCTTCCTTGGCCAGAGCGCGCAACATGATCCAAGGGGTTCGACCGCCGCTGACGGCCATCACGAACTGACCGCGGGCATCGACGGCAGCACGGGCTTCCGCGGCGATGAACTTCCCGGCCGCCCGGGCGGTGGATTCGTCATCGGAAAATACCTCAATCTTCATTCGAGGTTCTCCGCCTTCGACATTCAATTAGCCTGTGTGCGTCGGAATGGGCACTCGACACAATTGTCTCCTTAAGCCACTTTGGGCTTGCTGTCGGATTTTTCGATGTGTCCGCCGAACTGATATCGCATCGCGGACAATAGCTTGTTGGCGAAGTCACCCTCGCCGCGCGAACTGAATCGTTCGTAGAGCGCGCAGGTGAGAACCGGCGCCGGTACCGCTTCGTCGATCGCAGCTTTGATGGTCCACCGTCCTTCGCCGGAATCGGAGACACGACCGGCAAACTTCGAAAGATCTGAATCCTGGACGAGGGCGTTGGCCGTCAGGTCTAGTAACCAGGATGCAATGACGCTTCCGCGACGCCAGACTTCCGCGATGTCACGCAGGTTCAGGTCGTACTGATAGTGCTCGGGATCACGCAACGGAGTGGTTTCAGCATCGGCGGCGCCGCTCACTTGCTTGCCCACGTTTGCAGCGCGCAAGATAGACAACCCCTCCGCATAAGCCGCCATGATTCCGTACTCCATTCCGTTGTGCACCATCTTGACGAAGTGGCCGGCGCCATTTGGCCCGCAGTGCAGGTAGCCGCGCTCGGCGGTGCCATCAATCTTGTCTCGGCCGGCGGTGCGCGGAACGTCGCCTACACCAGGGGCAAGAGCAGCGAAGATTGGATCGAGACGCTTGACCACCTCGCTCTCGCCGCCAATCATCATGCAGTAACCTCGTTCCAGGCCCCACACACCTCCACTGGTGCCCACATCCACATAGTGGATCTTTCGGGGAGCGAGTTCCTTTGCACGCCGGATATCGTCCACATAATAGGAATTGCCTCCGTCAGCGAGGATGTCTCCTGCCTCGAGGTGAGGCAGAAGGTCTGCGATAGTGCTGTCAACGACTGCGGCCGGAACCATCAGCCAGACAGCTCGTGGCTTTTCGAGTTTCTCTACCAACTCTGCCAGCGAGGCGGCACCTGTCGCACCCTCCTTGACCAACTCGTCCACAGCTTTTCGCGACCTATTGAACACTACGCAGTTGTGACCTTTCTTGATGAGCCGCCGGACCATGTTGGCACCCATCCGTCCCAAACCAATCATGCCAAGTTTCATATTTATCTCCTTAGTGAAAACAGGTTTTTACCAGGCGAGATAACTGTGATGCAGCGATCGATGGGCAAGTTTCACAGTTTCTCTTTCCATCTCGCCCTTCATTCTTCAGGCGGGAAGGGGATCGAACGAAAAGGTTAGCCGAATGAAGGAGTTGGTTGATCGGCCGCTTTGATCTCAAAGTGGCACCACAAAACAGGCAGGGTGTAACAACGAAGTCAGCAATTTGCTCAACCCGTTCCAAAAGATCTGCACGCCGATACAAACCAGCAGGAACGAGGAGAGTTTCAGAATGACGTTCATCCCGGTCGGTCCGATTACGACCGCCAGCCGATCTGCGAAGCCGTAGCAAAGATAAATAGTTGCCGCTACGAAAGCGCAACCGATCACTGCGCCTGTAATCGCTAGCAGGTTTGCGCCCAGTTGGCGCGGTTCATTTGCGCCCAACGTGATCGCAACCGAGATCGTGCCCGGCCCGACCGTCAAGGGCAGCGTCAGGGGATAAAACGCTTCACTTAGAACATTAGCGCTGCTGACCGTGCGCCCGACTGCGCCTCGATCATTGTCGTCTTTCTGCTTCAGCATCGCCCATCCCGCTCCCATCACGATCATTCCGCCACCCACTTGTACTACGGGAAGCGAAATTCCAAAAAATGAGAGCACGTGCGAGCCAATGGTGAACGACGCGATCATCAGTATGAAACTATTCATCGCGATGCGACGGGCCAGCAGTCTCCGGATCTGCGCCGTGTAGTCTCTGGTAAGCGCGAAAAAGAACGGACTGCCTCCGATCGGGTCCACGATCGGAAACAGTGCGCTCACGACCAGGAGAATACTCTTGGCAACTTCAATCACCAGGTCATCCTTCCATGCTAGTTTTTAGATCCGGGAGTGTGTAACACGTTCAGGGCCGCCTCGAGGAATACCCTTCCTACCCACCCAGCGCATTGTTCACCATCTCCTGCGCTTCGCTCACGATCGCGTTCAGATGGGTCTGGCTCTTGAAACTCTCGGCATAGATCTTGTAAATGTTCTCCGTGCCGGAGGGCCGCGCCGCGAACCAGCCGCTCTGTGCCACAACTTTCAGGCCGCCGATGGGAGCATTATCGCCCGGAGCTCTGGTCAGCTTGGCACTGATCGGCTCGCCTGCAAGGTCAGATTCCTTTACCGCGCCCGGTGAGAGTTTTTGCAACTTTGCTTTCTGCTCCGGTGTGGCGGGCGCATCAATGCGTGTGTAGTATGGAATTCCGAACTCCGCCGTCAGTTCTTGATAGTGCTCTCCAGGATTCTTTCCGGTGCGGGCGGTAATCTCAGCCGCCAGCAGATCCATGATTGGTCCATCCTTGTCAGTCGTCCACACTGTGCCGTCACGTCGAAGAAAACTTGCGCCGGCACTCTCTTCTCCGCCGAAGCAACACGAACCGTCGATAAGGCCCGGCACAAACCACTTGAAGCCGACCGGCACTTCACGTAGTTCGCGCCCCGGCTTCTT
>DATHJP010000593.1:0-3449 GCA_035489695.1 Terriglobales bacterium | reverse complement strand
GTGAAGGTCGCCAGTGAAGTACCAATAGGTCAGCGCCCCGTCGTCGCATCGTCCACCTCCGCCGGGTTCGCATTCGAAGGAAATGGGCGATTTCAGTTTCGAGGCAACCTGGTCCGTTGCCTTTTTCGCCGCGTCGATGTTACTTTGCGTTATGCCACCGAGATAAGTCCCCCGCTTGGATGGGGGCTTGAGTTCCTTAGGTGATAATACGCCGAGCTGGACCTGAAGGTTGCGGTTCCAACGTTGTGCCAGCGCGAGTGCTTTTTGGAGCAGACTCCACCAATCGTCAGGGCAATCTTCACGCTTGTCTTGTGGGCCTGTCGACTTAACCACTTTGCCCGTGCCCAGTTGTTGCACGAGCAAGCCGTACGATTCGGCATTGGTGAGCGCTTCCACCGTGGAGAGATAGCGCAACAGGCGGTCGGATTGGTACGCTCGATCGGTGATGTGCTCGCCCCCGACCTGCGCGTGCGCCATTTCGTGAACGAGGGCTTCCGCTTGCCAGGTCGCGTCATTACGGAAGAACGCATTGCAAAAGACAATCAAGCCCGCTTCCGCATATGCACCTGCATTCGCACATTCTCTGTCCCACACGCCGTGACATTCGATTGAAAACTGCGGTGCCCGTTCGATGTCGGCACGAATGCGCACGAGTCGTTCGCGAATGTGTTTAACCACATCAGCGGCAGTGCTGTGAAAGTGCACCGTCAGCGCATCGTTGACATCGGCACTAGCGGCATTATTGGGCGCTGCGATGTATCCATCAAGGCGGGCGACTGCGGCGGCGAGCCAACCCAAGCTAGTATTCGCCGCCTGATACACTTTTTGAAATTGATCCGGCGAACATGAGCCAACGACCTCCGTTGTTACGGTGGTACCACCACTCTTTGTTTCCGTCTTCCAAACACGCGCGTTCTTGATGCGGCGCAGCGCCTCCAATTCGTGGAGCTGATCGTCTTCGCCAATGTGCATCAAGAAACGCTCGATGTATTCCTTGTCCTGTGTTTCCAGCGCCCGCACGGTGTCGCGCAGGTCTTCATCGGACATTGCTTTGAAAATCAGGAGCGCCTGATGGGTATCGACCGCCGAAATATTTTTTTCGAAAAAGCCGCGCTCTCGTAACAGGTTCTGAATCTGCGCCAGTTGGGAACTGACTTTCCTCTGCAAGGCCGCTACCCGAGTGGTTTGTACACGGCCCGCAGCAAGAGAGGAATCGTTTAATATCGCATCGGCAATGGCGTTGCTTTCACATTCCGCCGGGCTGGACGCCTCGCCAATTTCCAATTGCGAAACGGATAGCGATCTCGCTCCACGGCGGGTTTGTTGAATAGTGTGCGTAAGCTCGTGCGCGATGAGCTGCCGGCCCGCATATGTGATGGGGGCGTACTGTCCCGCGCCGAACACGACATCGCGCCCCACTGTGTAAGCCAGCGCATTTACCGCGCGCGCTGACTCTGCCGCATTCGCATTGGTGTGCACCCGCACCTGGCTGAAGTCGTGGCCAAAACGCGGTTCCATGAAGGCGCGGGTATCCAGATCGAGCGGTTGGCCGGGCGAGTGCAGCACTTCGTGGACGATGGGAGGGACCAGAAAAGGGCTGAAAGATGAAGGGTAAGTGGTCCTGCGTTGCAGCTTCTTTTTGCGGCATTCTTCACATCCGCCACTTGGTCCCATCGTGCCGCCGCAAGCGCATTTGCGCTGCAGCACAGGGCGCGGCGCAACGGATCCTAGAGTTCTCGACGCCATGGCCGGCGCTCGGTGACGTGAAAGTCTGCGCATCGTCATAGTTAGAGAGTTCTACCGAGGCTGCTCCGAATAACTGCAAAAACGTCGGCCCTATATGCGCTTTTCTTCATTTGATCCTGACGCTTGTAGGAAAATGCGTATCCGAGCTGGGCTCTATTGATGAAACTCCAATCGCGTGAGCACTCACTTTCTCATCTTCAGTCTTCATGGCAGATCTAAGCGTTTCCGAAGATGGTGGCGCATTGCGATGTATCCAGATTTGAACCAGTTCTACCGGGAGCAAACATCAGATTGGTGACATCTGCGGGATTAACTATTCCAGCGTGGGTACCACTATTGAGCAATATGTGACCGAATTCGTGCGCCAGGGTATCTGGAAGTGCACTGGGATAAATCACCACATGATTGGCAAAACCGCCGGCACAGTATGGTGGACGGCTAAATGCACGAGCCTGGTACCCGGAGGTTGACCCGGGGAAAAAGACCCGCATGCGACTTGATAGACCATGGGCAGCGGTGGCCCCGGTATACATTGAACTCTCTTCAGTCGTAGGAGTACCACACGTAACTCCGGAAAGGTTCAGGTCCGTGTCGCCACCAAGCCATGACTGCGTAGTAGCTAGTGATTCTTTTGGCGGAGTAGCTCCCGCTACAAACTGGACGCAGCAACCCCTGAAAGCCGCATTGGCAGTTGCAAGCTGTGCAGCTGGAGACACAGTTGCACCATCCAAGGTAATAAGATCTACCGAGATCGTCCTAACACCGCTTGGGCATGTTGCCGTAGGCGCTGAATCATAAGCATACTTAGGTGGTGTGTCCCCGCCGGCGCTACCCTCCTGCGTAGGTGAGTGTGCACTGGCTCCGGCCGAGCTTGGTGTCCAACGACGAGGAGTGAACGTCGCGTCGTCACTACGTGGAGTTGAACAGCTGCCTGCTTCCCCGTTGTCCATGCGATAAAACCCACCACCACAGGTCATACCGTCACAATCTTCGGTGGCGCCGGTACACTGTTCTTGTTCCAGTTTCTTCCAGACACCCGCACCTACCAAGGCCCATTCAACTCTGGGCGCGCGAAGACAGCATTTCCCGCCAAATATTCCGGCGCTGCCTCGCTGTACAGAATGCGGATCCTTCGATTGCTGCAGTGTGTGAGTCAGCTCGTGTGCCATCAACTTACGCCCCGGAACGGAACTGGAATCATGTTCCCCATCAGCAAAGGCGATATTTTTTCCCAGCGTAAAGGCTCTGGCGTTGATCGACTTTGCCGCCCTGTTCGCTGCCCCTCCCGTATGAATGCGAACGTCATTGAACGACTGGCCAAAGCGTGGCTCATAGTACTGAGCTTCAGATGGAAAAAGCGGTCTTCCGCCTCCACTCAATGATTGAATGTAGGACTCTGTTTCCGAAGGCATTTTCGACTTGCCGTCAGAATTCGATTTTCGTTGCACGGTTTTCTTTTCAGCATCCTCCTCTTCAGTTTTTGTACTCATGCCGCGTTGAACATGATTGTGAGCATGATTAACGTTTGTTGGAGAAAGACCGCCACTCACTACCTGTTCCGCTACCCGGTCAGCCTCTTGTTCGTATTTGTCGTTCGGTTGTCCGACGGTCAGGCTCGCCTGTAGCCTCCTCGGTGCCGCTTGGCGCACGCGCACCTGACTGACGTCATGCCCAAAGCGGGGTTCGAAAAAGGCACGGGAGCC
>DATHJP010000592.1:0-9413 GCA_035489695.1 Terriglobales bacterium | reverse complement strand
AAGGTTGACGCCGCGGAGAATCGCTTGACGCGACTCCTCTCCGTGTACGATTTGCTTTGCCATAGATGTTTTCTCCTAAAAAGTTTTTGAATTTCTGCAGGGCTGGCCTGCTTAAGTATCGGTGTCAGGTCGCAGGTCTTAGCCAACGACCAAGGACGAACGACCAACGACTACCTGCGCGATCCCGCAGTCTCTCTCTTGGCCGCGCCGGAAAGAATTCCCAGAACTTCGTCTTCCTTCATGATCAGGAAATCTTCGCCATCGAGCTTGATTTCGGTGCCGGAATACTTGCCGAACAAGACCCGGTCGCCCTCTTTTACTGCCAAGGGGAACACCTTGCCTTCATCGTTAGAGCGGCCCTTACCGACGGAGATGACTTCGCCCTCCTGCGGCTTGTCTTTGGCGCTATCGGGAATGATGATGCCGCCACGAGTCGTTTCAGATTCTTCCACGCGACGCACCAGGATGCGGTCATGGAGTGGGGTAAACTTAGCCATAGTTGCAAACTCCTTTCATTAGTCTTTCGTTGAATTTTGGGTTAGATTGCGGACATCGGAGAACGCTAAAGCAGAGTGTTAGCACTCTTATATAGCGAGTGCTAATTGTAAAGAAGCTATTGGCGGGCTGTCAATAGCAACTATCCGGATGTTAAGCAAGTATATTGATAACAATGATTTACGAGCGGATGTTCGGTTCCGAGATGAAGCCCGAATGCGAGGGATGACACTCAAGCTGGACAAGGCTTAAAATCATGAAACACATGAAAACGACTTCACTAGCTTGGACGGTGCTAACGCTGGCGATGCTGGTTTCTGGGGCCGTCGCCGAGGATAAGAGCGCTCTTTTGAATTTTCTGGTTGTTCGGGATTACAACGGCAAGCCGATTCGCAATGCCAGCGTGGTCATGCATCCGGTGAAGAAAGACGGCAGACAGTCGCGAGGCGGCCTGCAGCTCAAGACCGACCCCGACGGGAAAGCCAGCTTCGAGGGCGTGCCCTACGGCAAGCTGCGAGTGCAAGTCCTGGCTACAGGCTTTCAGACCTTCGGTGACGACTACGATATCGATCAACCCGTCGAAGAAATTACGGTAAAAATGAAGCGTCCCCAGGGGCAATACTCAATTTACGAAGACCACCCAACCGAAAAGAAAGACGAGAAGCCACAGAATTAGCAAGCTGAAATCAACAATTTCTTTCTATGGACTATCTGCTCAAAACCGAGCCTTCCGAATATTCATTCTCCGACCTGACGCGGGATAAAAGCACTGTTTGGGATGGAGTGTCCAATCCTGTCGCCTTGAAGAATCTACGCGCTATGAAGCCGGGGGATCGGCTCGTAATCTACGAGACTGGGGATCACAAGAGCGCAGTCGGCACGGCAACGGTGGTCTCAGTCGACACATCCGACCCTAAGATTCCTCAAGTAAAGATCAAAGCTGGAAACGCGTTGCAGCCGGTAACCTTGGCCCAGGTCAAAGCCAATAAACTCTTCGCGGATTCACCACTAGTCCGCCAGGGAAGGCTCTCCGTGGTACCCCTTACCCCAGTTCAATACAAGTTTCTTACCGGCGATTGACCGAGTAGTCGCAGCTCGTCTGACTTCCACAATCTGAGAACTGAGAACTGATATCTGAGATCAGTATTTTATTACGCCCTCTCTTTGCCTGAAAATCTCCCTTCAGACGTCCACGGGTGGATCAGCGGATTCAGCGCCGCTGAGCCCCTGCGACTATCTCTGCTCCTGCCACTCCGGCAGCCGCCCCGGCGTCCAGGGAGCACCAGCCCCCTCCATATCTTTCTCGAGCTTCGCCAAATCCACTTGAATCAGGTTTCGTAGCTTTGCCAGTTGCTGAGCAAATTCATCCGACGCAATTGCGTAAGCTTGCAGATGAGTTTGCGTCGGCCGCGTGATCGCGAAGCGTTCTCCCTCCATGATGCCGTTGAGCCGGTCACTTATCGACGAGGGAACATTTTCGTTCCGCGCTGCGAGCGCGACATCGCCACGCAAGGCACGCAGAATTTCATTGTTGCGTTGCTCGATGGAGTCCGCCGCTGCCATCAGGGGTTCCGCGCCCGGTGTACTCTGCAAAGCTTTGCGAATAGCTTTCAACCGCGTTTGCAGATCATTAGCGCTATTGATCGCGCCCGAGACTGCGCGATAAAGACGCGAGACCTTACGGTGAAAGTCCTGCTGCGCCGCGCGATCTTCCGCATTCATCGCGGTCGTGCCATCCGCGACCACAGTAAACGCCTGCGCTCCCGCTAATTCTGTAACTGTGCCGTCCACCTTCCTGAACAGCCGCGCAGAGTATTTGCCCGGCATGACCAGCGGCCCCTGCGACCCCACAGGGGGGAAGTCAGCTTCCGGGTTTTCCTCTTCGCTGACCGAAGGAGCAAAGTAGCGCAAGTCCCAGGCCACGCGATGAAAACCATCTCCGACGGCGGCATCCACCCGCCGGACAGGAACTCCCGATTCGTCATAGATGACCAGGTACACTTCGGGCTTGGCCTCCTCCGCTTCGGCGCGCAGTAGGTCATTGGAAGGGTAAGGAAGCGCCTGGTTCTTCTTGGCAGCCTCTTTCTCGGCCTCCTGCCGTTTTTCTTTTTTGGTCTTAACTTTCTCCTTCAAGTAATAGGTGAGGTTCGCTCCAAACGGCGGATTATCAGCCGCATAGAACGCGTCTCCCTGGAAACCCTTCTTGCCGCCCCCGAGCGGCCGTCGCTCGATGTACATGAGCGCATTTTTTACCGGAAAGAAAATTGCTTCCTGCTGCAACGAATCGGGCTTGAGCTGGCGCAGTGGCGTGACGTCATCAAGAATGTAGAAACCGCGCCCGAACGTGGCCAGCACCAGGTCATTCTCGCGTTGCTGGATGACCATGTCGCGCACCGAAATCGTCGGCAGTCCGCCTTTGAGCTGAGTCCATTTCTTCCCGCCATCGAGGGTGAAGAATGCGCCAAACTCTGTGCCTGCGAATAACAGGTTGGGGTTGACAGGATCTTCGGCAAAGGCCAGCACTGGGCCGTTCTCCGGCAAATTACCCGCAATGGATGTCCACGTCTTTCCCATATCTCCGGACTTCAGCAGGTAAGGTTTGAAGTCTTCATTCTTGTGATTTTCAAACGCCGCATACACCGTGTTGGCGTCGTGATGCGAAGCCGACAGCCGGCTAACATAAGTATTTTCCGGCACGCCCGGAAATTTGTCGTACTTCGTCCAGCTGGCGCCGCCATCAGAAGTCCCCTGAATCAAACCATCATCGGTGCCCACGTAAATCAGATTTTCCTTCTTCGGTGACTCCGTCAGTGCCACCAGGTTTCCATAAAACGATGTGGACTGATTCTTCGCCACCGCATCCGGCCCCCAGACTTTCCCCATCACCGGCAACTTGTTGCGATCGATCTGGCGAGTCAGATCGCCGCTGATCGGCTTCCATGTGTTGCCACGATCGTCGCTGCGAAACAGTCTGTTGGCGCCAAAGTAAAGTCGCGTATGCGAGTGAGGACTGATGATTAACGGCGAATCCCAATTCCAGCGCAGCGGTGGCTCGTCTTTTCCTTCCTGCGGCTGGATGAGTAGTTCCTCGCCGGTGCGCTTGTCATATCGCACCAGGACTCCATATTGCGACTCCGAATAAACGGTGTTGGGATCCTCTGGATCCACTTGCGAGCGAAATCCGTCTCCCCCAGTTGTCACGTACCAGTCGGAGTTCACAATCCCGTTCACGCTTTTCGTACGCGACGGCCCGCACCACGAATAGTTATCCTGAGTCCCTCCACAAACGTGGTAGAAGGGAAGCGCGTTGTCTACCGCGACGTCGTAGAACTGAACCGTCGGCAGGTTGGCTTTGAACTGCCATGCGGCGAAACCGTCAAAGCTCTCGTACACTCCGCCATCGCTCCCCAGCAGCGTGTGTTTGGTGTTATCGGGATCGATCCACAAGGCGTGATTGTCGCCGTGATGATTGGCTTCGTTAATCTTGTGTAGAGTCTTGCCGCCATCGTCGGACTCCCGCATATAAACCGACATGACGTATATGCGATCTGCGTTTTTTGGATCAGCAATGATCTGCCCGTAGTACATCGCGCCTTCGTTAAATTCGTTGCGCCGTTCCCAGGTCCCTCCTTTGTCGGTAGAGCGGAAGATGCCGCCCTTCCCGTTGGCTGCCTCAATCGTGGCGTAAACCACATTCGGATCGGCCGGTGAAACTGCCAATCCGATGCGTCCCATGTCTTCGGTAGGCAATCCGGATTTCAGCTTGTTCCAGTGTTCCCCCGCGTCGGTGGATTTGTAGATCGCGCTCTCCGGTCCGCCATCGATTAACGTGAAGACGTGACGCCGCCGCTGATAGGCAGCAGCATAGAGAATGTCAGGATCGGCCGGATCCATGGCAACATCTACCACGCCCGTATTTTCGCTAACCGTTAGGACAGCCTTCCAGGTGTTGCCGCCGTCGGTAGTTTTGTAGAGCCCGCGATCTCCGCCCGGTCCCCACAGCGGTCCTTCGGCGGCGACAAACACAACTTTGCTATCTCGCGGATCAATGACGATGCGCCCAATGTGCTCTGACTTTTTCAGCCCAAGATTTTTCCAGTTCTTGCCGCCATCGTCGGAACGATAAACGCCGTCGCCGTATCCCACACTGCGCTGGCTGTTGCTTTCACCAGCGCCCACCCACACCACAGATGGATCGTTGGGATCGAGTGTCACCCAGCCGATGGAATACGAACCTTCTTTATCGAAGACGGGCGTCCAGGTAGTCCCGTCATTGGTGGTCTTCCACACCCCGCCGGACGCAACTCCCACGTAGTACTCCACCTTGTTTTTCGGATTCACCGCGAAAGCAATCACGCGCCCGGACGCCGCGGCAGGCCCAATCAGCCGGAACTGAAGTCCGCTAAGGGTGTCGGCAGTGAGCGTACCTTTCTTCTCTTCTTCCGCCGGCTTCGCGGGCTGCGCTTTCGCCTCAGCTTTCTTCTCTTTCTGGGCAGGCGGCGGCTCCTGCTTCTTGCTCTCCGGAGGCTTGTTCTGCGCAAACAACATCAGCGAAAGCAGCAGCAAGATGAGAGTCACGGCGGCGAAGCGAAATGAGTTCAAGGGGAGCTCCAGTCACACGGAAAGAGCAACGATTTTTGTCGTTGATACGAAACCGATATGTATACAGGATTGAAAGAAGCCGTAGCAAGCTATGTACTACGCGGGTAGTGGGCTGTTTTGAATTTGTATCCACCCGGGTCCCTATTTGAACGGACTTGTCAGCACTTGCCTGTCGCGCGATCAGCTGGTGTGTAACAATCTTCGTAAGGGCAGAATTATGGACGAAGCACCGAAGACACTCACATCCGAGGGGCCGGACGCGCGCAAGTGGATTGGCCGGCTCATCATTGCGGTAATTCTGGGGGAGGCTATCTGGAGCCTGATTGTGTCGGTCATGAACAACCTGGTCGTGCCCTGGCTGGGCGACGTGATCGGACAATCTTCGCGATTACCGACCTCTTTCACCCAGCGGCCTTATAACTATCCAGATTTGTTCGTTTCCATCCTGGAATTTGGTATTGCGGCGACCATTGCCGTGATCCTGAACTACTTCTTCCAGCGGCAAAGGGTAATAACAGTGAAGCCGGCGAAGAGTCCGGTTCCGGTCGAGCCCGCACGAGTTGTGCCGCAAGCCGTGACGATCGCGAACACCCAAGGCACGTCGGCGGTTGCCCTGCCACCCCCGGTCACGAAGCCAGATCCGGTTACGCCAGCGGCACCCATCAAGGTGGCCCCCGCAGCGCCGGCTCTATTTGTCTCGCAGGCGAGACCCGCGACAGTTGCCCCTTCAGCGCCGCCCGTTGCGAACTCTCCAGCGACAAAGCCTCTGCCGACCTCGCCAAAAGCCGTGCCACCCAAGGTGAACAAACCCAAAGAGGCGTATTACAACAGCGTGGGAGAACCCGTCCCTTCCGACGACGACTAGCAGCTAAGGCAAAAGAGTGATAAGCCACTCCTTTGGTCACTTAGCGCATCTGACTGGCGCTCAGTATGTGAGCACTTGTGACCAGACGCTCCCAGCCGCGACTGGTAACGTCGTACTATTGACGTGGTTCCGTTACACGAGGGGCGTGCAATGAACCGTGCAGCTCAATACCTGCTTCCAATTGTGCTCTGCGTCGCAATAACACCTCTGCTGCGATCCAGTGCCATGTCCAGCGACGGCCATCCCAAGCATAGCCTTGAGACAGCGCTGAACTGGAGTCCAAACGACGATGGCCGCGAAGGAAAATGGGAACATGACCCCATCGTATTCAGCCCGCGCGATCGCAACGCGATTCGCAACTATTACCGCGGGGCTGCTTCGAATCTTCCTCCAGGTCTCGCGAAGCGTAACGGCAATCTTCCGCCCGGCCTGCGAAAGCGGAACGGCATGCTGCCACCCGGATTGCAAAAGCGGCTTCAACCCCTCCCACGCGATGTCGAACGCCGCCTGCAAGTGCTGGATACCGGTTACTCCCGCGGGGTATTCGGGCAGGACGTAGTGATCGTCGAAGACCGTACCCAACGCATCATGGACATCATTCGCGACGTAACAGCCCGCTACTGATTTCAGCGGCAAAAAACCTAAGTATCGATAGAGGAGGTTTCACCGTGAAAAGATTCTGTATTGCCCTCATGCTGGTTTCTTTGATCTCGCTTCCTTTGCTTGCTCAAACAACCGGAAGCTGGCAAATCATCCGTGCTGATTACGGCTCGGGAAACAACTGGGTGGATGTGACCGACCGCGTCCGTTCGCTCGTTCAAGACGGCTCGCTGAACTTCAGAGTGGATGGCAGCGCTCTTGGGGCAGGCGCCCGGCGTGGCCGCAACCGGGCTTTGCGGTTACAGCTGCAGGACGCTAACGGAACAAGCCGGCAGATTACCTACCGCGACAACCAGCAGGTGAACCTGCAGGTTTACAACGCCTACCAGAGCACTTTACGCATCAATCGCGCCATTTACGGGAACGGCAATCGCTCCTCCGACGTTACCTCCCGGCTAAACTCGCAGATTCAGGGAGGACAACTCAACCTTGACGTAAACAACCAGACCATGGGTGGCGATCCGGCTCCCAATCGAGCCAAAACCCTCACCGTGCAATATGCGTTGGACGGTCGAGCCAGCCAGGTCGTGATCAATGAAGGCGACACGCTGCGACTGCCGTATGGCGCCACCAACAGCCAGGGAAATTTGCAGATCAATCGTGCTATTTACGGATCGGGCCGTCGGACGTCCGACGTCACCTCACGCCTGAACTCACAGATCCAAAACGATCAACTCTACCTGCCGGTAAATACCAACACCATGGGCGGCGATCCCGCTCCCGGGCAAGTTAAGACTCTCACCGTGCAATACGTGCTAAACGGCCGCTCGAACGAAGTGGTCGTCAATGAAGGCGACACGCTACGCCTGCCCTACGGAATGAACAACAACCAGAGCAATTTGCAGATCAACCGCGCCACCTACGGCGCCGGCTATCGCACTCTCGACGTCACCTCGCGGCTGAATTCACAAGTCCAAAATGACCAACTCAACCTACGGGTAAATACCAACACTATGGGCAGCGATCCGGCTCCCGGACAGGCCAAGACTCTCACAGTGCAATATGCAATAAACGGTCGCACCAGCCAGATTGTCGTTAATGATGGCGACACTCTACGCTTGCCTTACGGAAATACCACCAGCCAGGGCAATTTGCAGATCAACCGCGCCACCTACGGCGCCGGCTATCGCACTCTCGACGTCACCTCGCGGCTGAATTCACAGATCCAAAATGACCAGCTGAGCCTGCAGGTAAGCAATGACACTATGGGCGGCGATCCGGCTCCCAACCAGCCCAAGACTCTCACCGTGCAATACGCGGTGAACGGCCGCACCAGCCAGGTCGTCATCAACGAAGGCGATACGCTGCGTCTGCCCTACGGCATCACCAGCCAAACGTATGGTGGCACCAACCAACTGTCGCAGAGAATTCGCTGCGAATCGTTCCAGACCGGTGGCTACGGACGCAAGTACTGTCCCGCGAATACGCGTGGCGGCGTTCGCCTCAGCCGCACACTGGGTAATTCCCAATGCGTCCAGGGTTCCAGTTGGGGCTACGACTCTGGCGGCGTTTGGGTGGATAACGGCTGTCAAGCCGAATTCGAAATGCAAGGGCAAGGCTATGGCCGGTCCAACCGATCCATTACTTCCAGCATAATTCCGAGTGGCACCGAACTCTCAGTCCGAACCAACGAGACGATTGATTCCAAAACTGCGACGCTAGACCAAACCTTCTCGGCAGTGATCGCCGCCGACATCCTCGACAGCTCTGGTGCGGTGACCATTCCCAAGGGCTCAGACGCCCAATTGGTGATCCGCAGCGCGCAGGGTGGCAGTATCACGTCGGCTTCCGATCTCGTGCTCGATGTGGATTCTGTGACAATTTCGGGAACCAGGTATTTCATAAGCACCAGCGACCTGCAGCAGCAGGGCGGGCAGGGCGTTGGCGCGAACAAGAAGACGGCAATCATGGTGGGCGGCGGTGCGGCCCTTGGAACTTTGATCGGCGCCATTGTCGGAGGCGGTAAAGGCGCGGCGATCGGCGCCGCCGTCGGTGCCGCAGGAGGCCTCGGCACCGAGGTCCTGACCAAAGGTAAACAAGTACGAGTTCCAGCCGAAACGATGCTGAACTTTAAACTTGATCAGGATCTGCGTTTACAGACGATGCGCTAGCCTGGGCCGCTCCAGCGGAGCGGATGGACTTGAGACTGTTTCTGCGCAGCACGCCTTACGGCACGCATTGATATTGATAAGGAGAAAATCTTATGCTCGCAACTATCTTAATCATCGTCGTGATTCTGA
Organism: Terriglobales bacterium; assembly: GCA_035489695.1. Classification (GTDB taxonomy): domain Bacteria; phylum Acidobacteriota; class Terriglobia; order Terriglobales; family Acidobacteriaceae; genus 40CM-3-55-5. Next base: position 551 of record DATHJP010000592.1, on the reverse strand, counting down.
TGCTGGTCGGAGCTCTGCCTCGATGGAATCACAGCCGAGACTGGGGTTACTTCCCCAGCGGCGGCCTTGGGACTATCTTGCTGATTGTGGTAGTTCTGATTCTCTTAGGCAGGCTCTAAAAGTTGGCGCCAATCAGTCTCCATTACTTGGGGATGTTTTTCGCACTGTCCTGAAGCAGCGCCTGAATCTCCTTCTCGAAAGCGTCCTTCTCCACCATACCGGCGTGGGAGACGGCAATCTTACCGTTACGGTCGATCAGCAATGTCACCGGTAGCGCATCCACGGCATATAGCTTTGCCAACTCTTGATTGCCAATCACTACTGCATAGTTCATCTTTTGCTCTTCGACGAATGGCTTTACAGATTTCCAGCCGTCGTCATCCATGGATACGCCAATGACCGCGAGACCTTTATCCTTGTATTTATTCTGGAACTCCATGTACCAGGGGATTTCAGTCTTGCACCCATGGCACCAGGTCGCCCAGAAATCGAGCAGCACTACCTTGCCTTTGTAATCGGACAATCTGACCGAGGCACCCTTGGAGTCGCTA
>DATHJP010000591.1:0-2722 GCA_035489695.1 Terriglobales bacterium | reverse complement strand
CAGCATCGGAGTTCCAAAAGCTCGTCGACAACCGCGGGGTCGCCGTGAATTGCCCCCTGGGCGCCCTGGCACGCCTTCAGCTCGGCCGCGCCTACGCAGTACAGGGCGACACCGTCCGATCCCGGGCCGCCTATCAGGATTTCTTCCGACTGTGGAAGGACGCTGACCCCAACATTCCGGTCCTGATCGCTGCCAAGTCCGAGTACGCGACGCTGAAGTAATTTCGCACGTCTAGTAGAACAGAGAACATAGATCTCTCAGGACGGAGATCGATCTCCGAAAGCCGCGTAGTTTAGAGCCGTCCGGAAAGTTGGGCCCAGCGGGCCGCATAACGCGCTACCCTTATAAGTGCCGTTCGCACCCGGAGCATTCCGGACGCATCGTCGGCAAACCGGAAACTATGCCATTGTTGAATTAAGACACTACCTCTCCCTGCGCAAGTAGCACGTCCCCACCATCAACCCTGCTATAATCGCAAGTTTTCATATTCATCTCTGCAATTCTTTGTGGTCTAACTCGGTAGCCCCTGCATCAACGGGAAAGTGAAACTGTTTCCCGCTGTACTGGACGATTTCTTCGATGCAGATTTTTCATCGCAGCACGAACACCATCTCTCGCGCCACCATCTTTGGCGCCATCTTCGTCATCGCCATGCTGTTCTGGGCGGCGGCGGAGGTCCAGCGCTCGCCTTATGTGACCTACGCTGGAGTGGCCCGGCCTCAGCCCGCTCCCTTCAGTCATCAACACCACGTAGGCGGACTCGGTATCGATTGCCGCTATTGCCATACTTCGGTAGAAGTTTCGAGCTTTGCCGGCATTCCTCCCACTCGCACCTGCATGAATTGTCATGCGCAGATTTGGACAGGCGCTCCCATGCTCGAACCTGTCCGTGAAAGTTTCAGCAGCGGCAAATCGCTTATCTGGAACCGGGTCAACGATCTCCCCGATTTCGTTTACTTCAATCACAGCATTCATATCAATAAAGGCGTGGGCTGCAATACCTGCCACGGCCCCGTCGACCGTATGCCGCTGATGTATAACTACGCTTCTCTGCAGATGGAGTGGTGCCTGAATTGCCATCGCGCGCCGGAGAAAAATCTGCGGCCACGCGATCAGGTATTCAACATGCGCTATGAGGAGCCCTCCAGCGCGAAACCGATCATGCTCGATGGCAAGACTTACACAGATCAGATCTCACTGGGACGCGACCTGGCCGCGAAATACAAGTTGCGCACCGTGGCCGACATTACCAGTTGTTCAACGTGTCACCGATAAAGATGACATCGCCAAACCACAATTCGCCGTCCAGCGACGTTTGTCCCAGCAAGAAGAAGAAACTTGACCTGGAGACCGCTCGCGCCCATCTGGCCGAAACTCAGGGCCCCGAGTACTGGCGCAGCCTGGAAGAGTTGGCGGGAAGCCCCGAATTTCAGGAAATGTTGCATCGCGAATTTCCCAAGGGCGCCTCGGAGTGGCTGGATTCCGTCTCCCGACGCGGCTTCCTGAAGCTGATGGGCGCATCGCTGGCCATGGCCGGCATGACCGCCTGCACCAAGCAGCCGCTGGAACCGATTGTCCCCTACGTGCGCCAGCCGGAAGAAGTGATTCCAGGCCGTCCTATGTTTTATGCCAGCGCATTTACGCTCAGCGGATACGCCAGTCCGATTCTGGTGGAGAGCCAGCTCTATCGTCCCACCAAGATTGAAGGCAACGAGCAGCATCCCGCAAGTTTGGGCGGCACGGATATTTTCGCGCAAGCTTCCATTCTCGGTATGTACGATCCCGATCGCTCCCAGACCATTACTTATCTCGGCGATGTGCGCACCTGGGGCGACTTCCTCAACGCGATCCACGGCCCACTCAGCGCGCAAAAAGCTCTCCAGGGCGCAGGCATTCGCATTCTGACGCAGACAATTTCTTCCCCAACGCTAGCCGACCAATTGCGCTCGCTGCTCAAGATCTATCCGCAAGCCAAGTGGCACGTGTATGAACCGATCAATCGCGACAATGTCCTCGAAGGCGCAAAGCTCGCGTTCGGACAACCGGTAGAGACGCAATACAAGCTCGAAAACGCTGACGTAATTCTCTCGCTCGACGCTGACTTCTTGTACGCAGGCTTCCCCGGATTCACTCGTTATGCTCGCGACTTTGCCAAACGGCGCGATCCTGATTCCGGCAACATGAATCGGTTGTACGTAGTCGAGAGTTCAATGAGCTCGACCGGTGCGAAGGCGGATCATCGCTTGCCAGTAAGAGCCACAGACACTGAGCGATTGGCCAGATTAATGCTGACCGTTTGGTTGAACAGCGACACGCTATATAAAGAAATCGGTGCAGTGTTTTCCGACGACGAGAAGCAATTCGCTGTATCAGCTTATTCGGATTTGGAGAAGCATCATGGTGCAAGTCTCGTCATCGTCGGCGACCATCAACCTCCAGTGCTGCACGCGTTCGCACATGGCCTGAATAACCAACTGGGCAACGTCGGGCGCACAGTCTTTTACACCGATCCAGTGGACGCCAACCCCATCAACCAAACCGAATCGTTGAAAGACTTGGTCGCCGACATGCGGGCAGGCAAAGTGGACCTGTTGATCATCATGGGCGGGAATCCCGTTTACGACGCCCCAGCCGACCTGGCTTTTGCCGATGCCTTGAAGAACAGCAAGATTCCCCTGCGTGTACATGCCGGCCTCTACCAGAACGAGACTGCGGAACTTTG
>DATHJP010000590.1:0-2868 GCA_035489695.1 Terriglobales bacterium | reverse complement strand
ACGAATTGTCACCTTCCAAAGTGATGGAGCAAGAATTTCTCGGGCGAAAACCCAGCGATCGGCTATTTGCAATGTTCAAGAGGTACCCCGTCGTGGCGAGACTTTGGTCTTTGTTAATCTGCCAATGGTGCGACCAAATCGCCGAGTTTCTCCTTAGGTTTAAAGCAGATAAGCGCGCGCTCTCGCGCGCCTTTTTTCACGGTCGACCTGTCGGGAAGATCATCGATTTACGTGCTGGGCTGTCTGATCCGCACAATGAAGGCCGCAGCGTAATGCTTCTTCGCTTTAAAACGCGCTCAATAATCTATAAACCTCGAAGCGGACATGGAGAACAAGAATGGTTCAACTTCGTTTGCCATTTAAACGCTGGGCCCCTTCGACCAAAATTAAGAGCGGCTAAAGTTTTATGCCGCGATGGCCATTGCTGGATGGAGCAAATCAGATTCGCTCCGTGCAAAAACCACGCAGCCGCGCGCCGATTTTACGGACATCTCGGCGAAACGATCGCGGTGGCGTACCTTTTAAGGGCTGTTGATTGTCATCGTGACAACTTGATTGCCTCTGGAGAACACCCAGTCTTAATCGACACGGAGACGTTGTGGCACGTGTCACGCAGGACGAAAATGCAAACGCCACTCGACACATTGTACCAGACTGGGTTTTTCCCAAGCTCAAACCTGAGGTCAAGTTGGCAGTATCAAAGTAGCGTGTTGGGAAAAACCACTTCAGGTCAACACATTCCCCGAATCGGTGCCAAGTCACTCAATGCCGAACGATACGAACGCGATATATCCGCCGGATTTCGTAGGGTGTGGCGATATCTTATCGAGTCACCGGAACAACCTGTCGAATTCAGCCGTAGCCTGCGGCGCCTTCGTCGCCGGGAGACGCGCCGGATTTTTTGGCCGACAGCAAATTATGATCGAATCAGGCGAGCATCGATCCAACCCTCAGTCCTTAGATCGGGAATCAAACGAGATATCCTGATCGCGCGTCTATGCCGGCGTAGCGGCGTCTCATTCGCAGTGATCAAGGAGGAGATTCGAGCCTTGAAACGATTTGATATACCTTATTTCACGCACAATCCGCTTGCGTTGGAGATCGTTAATAAGACTGCCGCTCTACGAGAGTTACTTGGAGCCATCCGCAGAGCTGTCCGTTTTCAACCCATTCCTCGGACGTGATCGTCCTAAGCCCTCCAAGTCGAATACGTACAACGCTGGTGGTCTTCAGCCTGGTGCACCTCAGCTGCGCCATTTTCTGCGGGAATAAAGTCGGGCATCGTCAGAATCAAACTCTTGAGTTGCTCCTCAGGAGTCAAAAATCGAACTCGAAAGTCTGGTGGGAACTCTATTTCACCGACCTCGCTAACCGCGGCTTTCGCCGATTCGGGCGATACCAGACAACGATCGCGAAATTTAATGTCCGATCCAGCAAGCGTAAGGACTGATGTTAAGCGGTCGAGTTTCTCGTCATTTGATAGTTCATTCCAATTCTTGGCAGTCATTGATTATTCCTCCATGGGTTACTAGTTTCTGACTTCGCTCTCATATCTTCCACCTTGAGAGATAGATCATCAAGAATTCGTTTGAAGTCCAGAATAGGACGTATGGCGTCGAAGCGGGGATCCATTGCAAGGGAGCGATAGTCAATCCAACCCAGTCCCACTGCCGCGCGCAAATGATCGATTGAACGGTCTAATCTGCCGAGCGAAGACTCGATTGCTGCGAGGCGATAAATTGGTTCGGGATTTTCCGGTTCTCGCTCGACGACGGCTTTCTCTGTCAGGAAGCAATGCTCTAGGATCTCGTTTGCATCTCGGGTGTCCCCGAGAGCTTGCTTCGACCGACCCAAGGCCGATTGATAACTCACAGCGCCATAAAATGCACCACCTCCATCCGCGTCCGCGGCAACAAGCTCACTATAAAGCTTCGCTGCAGCCTGGAAGCTTCTTCCAAAAAACTCAACCTGCGCGGCGATCGCTTTACTATCGCCCAGGTCTTCATGGTTCCAATAACCGACCTGATAAAGCTTGCGCGCGACTTCAAAATCACCTTCGAGCACCCGCGTATGGCAGATTCCAACAGCGCCTTGCGGGCGATCAGGCTGTAACTCGGCCGAGCGAGCGTAAGCCTCTAACGCTCGGTGATCGTTGCCGAGTTTAACCCAACAATCTCCGATGTGTGCTTCCACATCTCCTGGAGTTCCTCTGAGACGTAAGGCCAAAGTGAACCAGTTTAGAGCGTAATCTGGCCGTCCTAAGGTATCGAAGGTCATGCCGACGAAGCGAGCGGTTTTCTCCTCCACACCCGAGATTTCGATTGTTTTCATCCCTTCCTCCAAAGCTTCAGCTAATCGCCCCTCTTGATAGTAAACGCCGGCAAGTGCCCTATGCGCGTCACCAGAAATCGGCGACAGACGAATGGCCTCAATCGCCTCCTTCCTCCCAAGTTCCAAATAATTCCAATCCGCAATGTAGTGGGTGCGTACTGTAGCAGCGACAGCCAAATATGAATGAGCAAGCGACGATTGCGGTTTTAGACGCGCGGCTTCCTTGAAGAGATCGATTGCTCGGTCTAGATCGGACTTCGTGTAACGAAACGTTAAATCGCGCCCGGCTAAAATGGCTTCCCTCGCACTTTGGTCATGCAAACCCGGATCGCCTTCCAATTTGACCTCCGAAAAAGCCTTGGCACTTAGGATTGCATATACCTTCCGGCTGAATTTCTCGTCCGGAAATTTGGCGGAAAATCCACCGGCTCCCTCCAAGACCTCCACGAGGAGTGGGTCGCCCGTCGCACTATCTAACAGTCTAAACGTGATTCTTTTCTTACCGTCAATTGTACGCTCAGCTCCAGTGAGCACGAT
>DATHJP010000589.1:0-2090 GCA_035489695.1 Terriglobales bacterium | reverse complement strand
ACAGCGTTTTTCCCAATGACGGCGTCCGCGTCAATCCCCGCTACATAACCAAGGTGACGGATTACGAAGGCCGCGTGCTGGAAGAGGATTTCGCCGAAGTCAAAGATGTCATCGGGGCGAACACCGCGCGCACCATGACGTCCATGCTGCGAGATGTGGTGTTGCACGGAACTGCCATCACCGCGACCACGATGAAATATCCACTGGCCGGGAAGACAGGAACAACCAACAATTTCACTGACGCGTGGTTCGTTGGCTTTTCACCGTCGATGACCTGCGGAGTTTGGATGGGTTTCGACGAGAAGAAATCGCTGGGGCCGAAGGAAACAGGCGCGCACGCGGCCTTGCCGATCTGGATCGATTTCATGAAAATTGCCCTCGCCGGCAAAGAGCCCGGCGAATTCGCGGCTCCGCCAGAATTACCGCCCAACCCGGTTGGACAGAAAGTGGACACACCCGATCTTGCGCCGGGCGCGGATGAGACGCCCCACTAAGTCATAAGTGGTTATTACCCATTTCCCTAAAATATTTGGAGTGCTCATTCGTCTACAAGAGTAGATGAAGCAAGCGCTCACCATAGAGCGGATGACCGATCAGGACCAACAGATCTCCCAAACGATTGAACGGGAGCAGGCTCGCCTTCGCAAATTCATCCGAAGACGGGTCGACGACCAAAACGACGCGGACGATATTCTCCAGGATGTTTTCTACGAACTCGTGGAGGCGTACCGTCTGATGCAGCCGATCGAGCAGGTCGGCGCCTGGCTGTTCCGCGTGGCCCGCAATCGGATCATCGATCGATTTCGCAAGAGAAAGACACAGCCGGAAGCCTTAAGGGACGAGATGGCGGTCGCGGAGGATGGACAATTCCTTATGTTGGAAGACTTGCTGCCATCACCGGATGCCGGACCAGAAGCAGCTTACGCTCGAAGCGTGCTATTCGAGGAGCTTACCGATGCTTTGGAGGAACTCCCCGAAGAGCAGCGCGAAGTGTTCATTGCCCATGAAATCGAGGGCCACAGCTTCAAAAAAATAGCAGCTGAGACGGCGCTCAGCGTGAATACTTTGCTTTCGCGCAAGCACTACGCGGTAATTCATCTGCGGGAAAGACTTCGCGCTATCTACGACGAATTTAAGGAAGGACGAGGATAAGAAAATGAGACCACGTTGGGCTGTAATGGTGTTGAAGGTTGCACTTTTCGTGACCATAGCCATCGCCGGATTCGGCCAGGCGGTGCTGCACCTGTGGAATTGGCTGATGCCCAGTCTCTTTGGGTTGCACGAAATCACTTTTTGGCAAGCAGTTGGCCTGATGGCCCTGAGCTGGATACTTTTCGGCGGGTGGCGCGGCTTCCACGGCCGGCCAGGATCGGGCTATCGCAGACACTGGCAGTGGCGGCATCGCATGAGGCAGCGTTGGGAACAAATGACACCCGAGGAACGCGAGAAGTTTCGCGAAGGTATGCGAGTCCGCTGCGGCCATTCTCCGCGCGAAGCAACTGAGCGTAAGGCCTGACAGAACGGGGACGCGATCTCTTAAGCAGATTCCCGCAATTGCTGCTGCCGTAATCGCGCCACGATCAGCCGTATCTCTTCAAAACTGATCTCCGGCGGGAGCGCTTCTTTCAGCGGCTTCAACCACTGAATGCCCAGACGGGCGCAGGCACTCTCGATACTTTTTTGTTTGTCGGTCTCGACCCAGGCGCTCTGAAATTCTAATTTGCCTTTTTCCACCAGGTCGGCTACCAGGCCTACCATGCTGGCCAGTTGCCGGCCGCGAATCCGGGCAATTTCTTCAAACGTTCGCCCTTCTGCGAGCAGGTGCAAAGTATCTTCCGCAGGGCGCGACCTTTTCTCAGGCAGCGGCGCCGCTCGCGCGCCTTTATCGAATCTCGCTAGCGCGTCCAGGATGGACTGACCGTACAACTCAGTCTTGCGCTCGCCGAAGCCGGAGACACCCAACAGCTCAGCGAGCGATGTGGGACGCCGCCGGCATAGATCCTCGAGTGCAGTATCATGCATCACGATGTAAGCCGGAACGCCCTGCTCTTTGCTCATTTCACGGCGCCACTCGCGAATGTAGTCGCGCA
>DATHJP010000588.1:0-8639 GCA_035489695.1 Terriglobales bacterium | reverse complement strand
TGCGCATTCCGCGAAGGAGATGGCGGCGGCGGAGCAAGCACCTGCACGGGCACGGTGTGCAATCCTCGTCTTGGGATAGGACTTGGATCAATTTCAACCTCATTTTTGGGGAACGCACGTTCCATGGCGGAGGCCGCATAGGTTTCTACAGTGACGCTGCCGGACTGGGCGACGACACGCGCATATTTCCCCAGATTGAATCCGGCAACCGGGATGGGGCGATCCGCAATCCAGCGCGAGACTTGCTCTCCTGGCGACAACGGTGCGGAAGAGCCGGGAGCATCCGAGCCAGCTGGAGACAAATCCATACGCTTTCCTGTCGCGACTAGTGTCCAGTTCTCCGGATAACGGAATTCCAAGTCGAATGTAGACATAGCCAGTCCCCGATTTGGGTACCAGATGCCTCGTGCGCCCACGTACAGCAGTCCGCCGCCAGCCTCGGACAGGACCTCACCGCCGTATACGAAGTGCAGTTCGATTCGTTGTCCCGTTTGTAAGGGTTGAGGGAAGACCAGAGCGACCAGATCATTTCCGCGCCGGGCCAGTTGCGTGCCCTCAAGCGCCTGGTTCTGAATGAACTCGAGTGGATGGCCATCCGCTTCGACTTGTTTGATTTGAAGAAATCGCGAGAGTTCGAACAACAGTGCACGTTGTCCGCCTTGGCGCACTTCCATCTGCAGTGACGCCTCTACGTCGAGCCTGGTCGGCGGCTTTACTTCGGTCTTGATCTGATAGCTGGAACAACTGATCGCATCCGGACCGCCGACTTCTCCAGTAACCGTGTTTACAACCTGGGGGCGCTGTGCCGGGCGGTTGAGGGCAAATGCGGTCCATACATCGAAATAGCCTGTTCCCTCCACTGTTTTTAATTGGCCGGCCCAGATCTGTTCGGTTGCGGCCGCGTCGTAGTAAAGATCGAAGGTTCCAAGCCTACGTCCTTGAAGGCGCGCGTGCAGCATACGATCGTCATTGGCGATGGGTTTATTCTCTGCGCCTGATGGTTGTCCGGCGACCGGCAGGAATTGACTGAAGCTCAACAGCAATCGAAGAGCGTCGGGTTGGGCGAGATTACGAGTCGTTTCATTCCACTGTGACACGAATTCGGAACTGTTGTCGGCGGGGCGGAGCGAGGGCTGCAGTTCGGCGAAAGTCTCATCATTGAAGCGGAAATATGCGGTGACGAACCTTTCTTCGAGGATAGCCGCACCGGTAAACAGTGCCATCGAAGCCCGTTCCGCCTTGTCGGGCGGAACCAGCAGCACTTCTCCATCTCCCTCGAAGAAAGCTCCGGTGATGCGGCCGGCCACATCCTCAGTGAAGGCGATAGTGCCATCGTCGAGCGTGATGTGGAACGCAGCCCGATCAAAGGAAGTTTCGCGGATGCGGTAAACCCGCGACTTGTCCAAGCCGACGCTACGTAGCTGAAGGTAGAGAGCTTCTGCAGTGCCTGGCGCAATCGACTTCGCTGTCGCTGGGCTGGGCTCGCCTGGCGCATTTGGAGCACTTTGCGCTCGCCCCAGGGTGACGGCGCCCATACCCAGAGCCAGACACACCGCTACTAACGAGGCTTCCCGAAGCTTTCTGATTACCATTGTCACCTACGCTGGGGTTGTTCCTATTGCTAGAATGCGCCCTAGTGCGGGCACCTGTCATCATTTTCTTATTGCCGATGCTGGCCGCGGTGTGTGCGCCGGCGGACGTCATCCACCTGAAGAATGGTCACACGATCTGGGCCGACCAGACCCGGGAGAACGGCGCTCGCGTCGAGTATGAAATTGGCGACAACACCTATGCGATTCCAAAATCGAAAGTAGAACGAATTGAAAGCGGAGGCGTCCGCCAAGGCGGCTCATCTTCCTCCGGCGACAGTTCGGGCGACATGCCTGCGTTTGCACCTACCGACAGTTTGAAAAATGATGCAGCCGTCACTAACCGGATTATTCACGATGACAAGGTGGATGTAGATGCTCTGGCCGAACTGCAGAAGCAAAGCGACATGGGCGTCACTGCGGCCGGATATTTCGCCGCCGGCAAATATGAATTCGATAAGGGAAATTTCAACAACGCGCGGCCTTATCTCGAGACCGCATTACGCGCGGACCCCGCGAATCCCACAATTCTCAACTATTACGCCGCTTTGCTGGTGCGCACGGGAAACGCCCGGGAGGCATTGCCCTACGCTGAGCGCGCTGTACGCGGCGCCCCCGATTCACCCGATGCTCTGGACATTCTGGGGTACGCGCAGTTTGCCGCCGATCGCAATCGTGACGCAATCCGTACCTGGAAGCGCTCGCTGGAAATCCGGCCGGACGCCATGGTCCAGCAATATTTGGACAAGGCGGAGCGGGAAACCAAGGCGGAAGCTGATTTCTCAGAGCGGGAAACCAGCCACTTCACTTTGCGTTATGAAGGCAAGCAGACATCGGAGTCCTTGCGCCGGGAATTAATCACGACTCTGGAAGCGGCCTATGACGATCTGTCGCGCGACCTGGGTGGAACTATCCGCAACAGTATTCCCGTGGTCCTGTACACGGAACAAGCGTTTTTTGATGTTACGCAAGCCCCTGCCTGGAGCTCTGCCGTCAACGACGGCAAATTGCGAATCCCAGTCGAGGGCGTGAGTTCAGTCACGCCGGAGCTGGCGCGCGTACTGAAACACGAACTGGCGCACTCTTTTATCAATCAGATTTCCGGAGGGCGCTGCCCGCAATGGCTGCATGAAGGTATTGCCCAGGTCATGGAGCCAAAATCGGTCGCCTCTCGTGGACGCCGGCTTGCAGCGCTGTACCGTGTACACCAAGAGATTCCATTCAACGGACTTGAAGGCAGCTTCCTGCGCTTTTCGCCAGCAGAAGCATTGCTGGCTTACGATGAGTCGCTCGCCACTGTTGAATACATCAGTGACACATATGGGATGAGCGACTTGCATCGCATCCTGGAGAGAATTGGTCAGGGAAGTTCCACGGAGGCCGCGCTGCGCACCACCATCCACTCTGATTACGGGCAACTGGAAGGCGAAGTCGCCAAGTATCTCAGCAGCAAATACGGCGAATAAAACTACTGGATGTGCACCAGGCCGCTGGGTTCAGAAGCGGCTTCCGGCGCGGGAAATTGCGGGGCGCGCCAGGAATCGAAAATCGACACCTGGTGTACACAAGAAACCGTGCAATGCGGCGCGCAGGATTTTTCCGTGACATATTCCCGGCGGATGTCGGCGACGGTGTACTTTTCCAGCGGAGTCCCAGGATAGCCACGCTGCTGGGAACAGTAGTGAACCAAACCATTCTCGCAAATGTATAAATACCGTGCGCCGGCGCGGCAACGCCACTGATTCGGCCTGCCCTGGGCAATATTGTCCTGGAAAGAATTGATTCGAGTGAAACTGCGTTTCTCCATGGCTTTCATTTCGTGGTAGACGCGGCGCTCTTCTTCGCCCAGAGGCTGAAGTTGACCGCCGCCATCATGAATGATGCCGATGGTTGAACTGAATCCCAGTTCCAGAGCCCGTTTCCCGATCGTCAAAGCATCCTGTGGGTTGCGTACGCCGCCACCCACTACAGAATTAATGTTCACGTGAAAGTCGGCGAACTCGGCGAGGAGTTGCAGTTTCTTATCTAGAACTTTGAGGCTCTTCTTCGAAACTTCATCGGGCGTGACGTTATCAATCGAGATTTGAAGCCATTCCAGTCCCGCGCGATTCAGCTTCTCAATACGGTCGGCGGTAAGCAGATAGCCATTCGTGATCAGTCCGGCGATGATGCCGTTTTTCCGGATGCGGCGAATGATCTCGTCCAACTCAGGGTGGAGCAGAGGTTCGCCACCACTGATGGTAATCACCGAGGTCCCGAGTTCACCCAGCTTGTCCACGCGCTGGAACATGCTTTCTGTAGGAACCGGCTTGGAAAAATCGTCGTATTCGTTGCAATATTCGCAGGCAAGATTACAGCGTCGAATAGGGATGATGTGCGCCAGGAGAGGATGCTCGGTAGAAACCATGGCGCGGACGACTTCACGCACGCCGCGGATGCTGCGGGAGAGCGCTTTCATGCGACGGCGCAGGATGGTGTGGCGGGAAGGCATTGTTCGTATTTGTTTATTAAATCACAGGTTTGGCTGATGGGGACATTCTGAACATCGGTCGGGGGGATCTCAGGGCTGAATGGGGAGGTGGCCACCGTGGCTAACTATTCGCAGCCGCCTTTCGTAGCGCCGCACGAGCTAGCAGGCGGGTCGAGTCAAGCGTCGGGAGCGAAGAGGAATCAGCTGTGACCAACAGCGGAATTTCCGTGCAGGCCAGCGCCACAGCATCACAGCCTTCGTCTGCCAAGGCTCTGATGACTTCCGTGAAGTAGGCTAAAGATCGCGGCAGGAACTGAGCATTTACTAGCTCGTCAAAAATAATCTGGTTGATCTTTTCCCGTTCTTTCGTCCCGGGAGTCCGGAATTCGATCCCGGCCGCGGTCAACTTTCCCGGATACACCGGGCCTTCCATGAGATAGCGAGTGCCCAGAATACCCATCCGCTTGTAGTGGCAGCGCCGAGCCTCATTGGCGACTTCCTCCGCGATATGCAGCCAAGGTCTTGGTGAGCGGTGCGCCACTAATTCGAAGGCTTGATGGATGGTGTTGTCGGGGCAAATAAGAAAATCGGCGCCAGCTTTCGCCAGCTTCTCCGCGGATGAAATCATCAGCTCCGCTACCCCGGTCCAATCATTGGCGTTAATGCAATTCATGTATTTAGCGAGGGAATGGGTGTGCATGGAAACTTCGGGGTGATCGTGGCGGCCCAGCAGTTCTGCTCCCTCCAGGCAAATGGTGCGATAACAAAGCGCCGCGCCCTCTGCGCTGCAAGCCACGATACCGATGTGTTGGGGCATTGTCTTCTCTAAGTTCGGGACGCCGCTGCGTCAAACAAATTCAGAAATTCCAGTTTCTTTTCAGCGGGAAGAAATGATGCCTCAAAAGAATTCCGCGCCAGTTCGCGCAAGTGTTCATCGGTGAAGTCAAACGCGTTCTGGGCTAACTGATACTCGCGCGCCAACGATGTCGCAAACATTGCCGGATCGTCGGTATTGAGCGTAATCATTATCCCGTGATCGAAATAGTTACGCACTGGATGCTCGGCCAAGGTGCGACAACAACCAGTACGCAGGTTGCTGGTCAGGCAAATCTCCAGCGGAATCTGCCGGGTCGAGAGTTCCTCCACCAATTCAGGATCATGCCACGCGGTGAGGCCGTGTCCGATGCGCTCAGCCTGAAGATTTAACGCGCCCCAAATTGAGTCCGGCCCCGCACTCTCACCTGCATGAGCCGTCAGGTGCAAACCGTTCTTTGCACAATAAGCATAGACATCACGAAACAGTTCGGGCCCGGCCTTCTGCTCGTCGCCGCCAATTCCGAAGCCAGCGACGCCACGGCCCTGATAGCGAACCGCGAGCTCAGCTACGCGCTGTGCTTCCACGGGACCGAATTGACGTACAGCATCGAAAATCCAGAGCAACGACGTGCCAAGGCCTTGTTGCCCTCGTTTGCGGCCGCGCTCTAACCCTTCAAAAATCGCATCGAAATCCTGCTTGCGCCACAGGCACACTCCGACCGAGACATAGACCTCGGCATGCAGGACATTCTCCGCTTTGAGCTTTTCCATGAGGCGATAAGTGATGAGTTCGTAATCGTCAGGAGACTGCAGATCCTCGGTCACCGCCTTAAAGGCCATCAAGAAGCCATTGAAGTCCTCGTACTGATAAAGCTTTTCGATTTCTGAAAGGGCGTCAGGTTTGCCGTGACGCTTTCTTAGCTCAAGCCAGGTTGCGGGATCAATCGAGCCTTCGAGATGGAGATGCAGATCGGCCTTTGGTAGGGAAAGGATGAACGAACTGGGGACCGGTTGCATCTTTGATGATTATTGATTGTTGATTTCAGATTGTGAAATTGTTAACGGGTGAACTCGCTGTGGCGCCGACTGTAGAGAGCGTAAATTGTCAGTCCAATCGCCAGCCAACCGAAAAATCGTAGCCACGTCAGGATCGGCAATCCGGACATCAATAGTACGCAGAAGACTACGCTCAATACCGGCGCAGTGATTCCTCCCGGAGAACGGAATCCGCGATGGCGGCCGGGATCACGATAGCGCAGGATGATCACGCCGAGCGAGACCAGCACGAAGGCGAAAAGCGTACCGATATTCGAAAGATCGGCGAGTGTACCGATGTCGAGGATGCCCGCTGGCACTCCCACTACGAAGCCAGCAATCCAAGTCGCAGTCGACGGCGTTCGGAATCGGGGATGGACACGGCCGAAAAGGCGGGGCAACAGTCCGTCACGCGACATGGCAAACCACACCCGTGCCTGCCCGAGTTGGAATACCAGCAGCGAAGAAATCATCCCCATCATGGCGCCGAATAGAACTCCCAAGCGGACCCAGTGCAATGTCGTCGAACCGGTGGCCAAAGTGAGTTTCTTCAAGCTGTTCACGATCGGGGCAGCGTCATCGAGCAGCGTCTGCCAAGGCACGATTCCGGTGAGGACAATGGCCACCGAAATGTAGAGAACGGTGCAAACGATCAGCGTGGAAATAATTCCGATGGGCAAGTCTCGCCGCGGATTGCGCGCTTCTTCGGCGGCGGTCGATACCGAATCGAAGCCGATGTAGGTGAAAAAAATGATCGAGCCGCCGGTAAGAATGCCTGACCATCCTTGCGGCGCGAAGGGATGCCAGTTCCCCGGACGGACGTAATGCGCTCCGGCGATGATGAATGCAAGGATTGCGGCGATTTTCAGAATGACCATGGTGTTATTGGCCTTCGCCGATTCGCGGATGCCGCGGACCAGGATTACGGTCAAAATCATCACCACCAGAAATGCGGGGAAGTTGAATCCGAAATGGAGTCCTGGCGCATAGAGCATGTTCCCTTTTAAATCTGAAAGACCGCTGGGCAGATAAGCAGGAGAAATCCAGCGCACCGCAGGATGAAATCCAAACCAGTCAAACATGTCCACGAGATGCGCAGCGAAACCTACGCTGACCGCCATATTGCTGACCGCATATTCGAGGATCAGGTCCCAGCCAATAATCCAGGCAATCAATTCACCCATGGTTGCGTAGGTATAGGTGTAGGCGCTGCCCGCAATCGGAATCATGGAGGCGAGCTCGGCGTAACACAGGGCTGTAAATCCGCAGACAATCGCTACCAAAACCAGAGACAACGCGAGAGCTGGGCCCGCGCCCGGGCGGCCTACAGTTGCTGTGTGATGGATCAGGAAGTCGAGCAGTGGAGCGTTGAGGATGGAAGATGTATCAAACTTTTGGCCGGCGATGGCTGTGCCGACCACAGTGAAGATACCGGATCCGATCACTGCGCCGATGCCGAGCGCGGTCAAGGACACCGGGCCAAGAGTTTTCTTTAACCTTCGCTCCGGCTCCTCCGAGTCGGAGATCAGTTTATCGATAGACTTGCAACAGAAGAGTTGGCTGCCCGAGTTGTCGTGTTCGCCCGCCTTGGGGGCCGGACGGTTGACGGTTGGTGGTTGTGCCAACGGAGCGTATCTCCTCAGTCCAGCGCAAGGAATTGGCTAGCTCGCTATATTTTGGCCGTTCCTTGCGTAAATTTGGCGCGGGCAGTGTGCCCGCGCCACGTCAAACATAGTTATCTCTTTGCTGTACCGCGGGCCAACTTCTTCACCTTGCGCTTTTTCGAGCCGCGCGCGTACTCACGTTTGGCAAGCGGCTTCTCCGCCTTGCGCTTCTTGCGGGCTGCGCGCTTGGATTTCTTGCGTTCTTCTTTGCTTAGAGCTGCTGTATTGGCCATTAGTCCTCGCGTTCTAAGATTAAACCTGTTCCAGTTGCGCGTACTTCTCTACCAGCTTCTTCAACCCGAAGCGAGGGAATTGTACCGTAATCTTCGCCTCTTCACCGTCTCCTTCACGTTGATAGACGGTCCCTTCGCCATACTTCGGGTGACGTACTTTCTGCCCTGGCCGGAACCCTTTTTTGCCTCTGGGCTCTTCCACTGGCACTTTGGGGAGACTGAACTTTTTCCCTCTGGAAGCAAAGAACTCGGCAATGTTTTCAATCGAGTTGTAGGTCTGCCCGCCATACGAGGTCGCGGGCGCGCGTTGCTTTTTGCGCCCCGCCCAGCTTACGCTCTGATCTTCGTCTTCATAGGCATAATGCGTGGATGCAGGCGCCTGCCTGTCGGAGGTGCGAGTTTCCGACACGAACGAACCCCGGCTCTTTCTGGGAGAGCCAACGTCTTCCAATAATTCCGCGGGCACCTCCTCGAGGAATCGGGAGGGGACACTAGCTTCTGGCAGGTCCGTTCCGTAACGCCGCCGGTAGACGGGACGGGAGAGTATAAGAGTGTCCATCGCGCGCGTCATACCTACATAACACAAACGGCGTTCTTCCTCGATGTCGTCGGGATGCAGAAATGTACGTGAATGGGGAAATAAGCCTTCTTCCAACCCACACAGGAATACTAGAGGGAACTCCAGGCCTTTGGCGGCGTGCAAGGTCATCAGAGTAATTTGTGCGCGTTCGTCGTAAGCGTCGGCGTCGCTGACCAGCGCGGCATGGTCGAGAAACTGATCCAGCGTTTCGCCACGATCTCGTGAATCCATGGCGGCGTTCACCAGTTCGCG
>DATHJP010000587.1:0-3277 GCA_035489695.1 Terriglobales bacterium | reverse complement strand
AATTGAAATTTCACATCGTGGGCTACGGTTGCACTACCTGCATCGGAAACTCCGGCCCGTTGCCTCCCGAAATTTCTCAGGCCATTGACGAAAATGATCTGGTGGTGGCGTCGGTGCTCTCGGGGAATCGCAACTTTGAAGGCCGTATCAATCCTGACGTCCGCGCTAATTACTTGATGTCGCCGCCGCTGGTGGTGGCTTTCGCTCTGGCCGGACGCATCGATGTCGATATGCGCAAGGATCCGATTGGCAACGATAGGCAGGGACAACCTGTCTACCTTTCCGACTTGTGGCCGTCGCGGCGTGAGGTCGAGGAAACGATTCAGAAATCCATTTCATCGGACATGTTTCGCATGAGCTACGGCGAGGTCTATCACGGGGACGAGCGCTGGCGCTCGCTCCCGGTACCCAAGGGGGAGACTTACGCGTGGGAGAAGGACTCGACGTACATCCGCCGCGCTCCTTACTTCGACGAGATGAAACTCAAGCCCGCGTCAATTGACGATATTAAAGGAGCGCGAGCTCTAGCCGTCCTTGGCGACAGTGTGACCACGGATCACATCTCTCCAGCCGGTTCGATCAAAAAAGATAGTCCCGCGGGAAAATATTTGATTGAACATGGGGTCAAGCCCGCGGAATTCAATTCTTACGGCTCGCGGCGCGGTAATCACGAAGTGATGGTTCGAGGCACATTCGCCAATGTTCGCCTGCGCAACAAAATGGTTCCTAATTTAGAAGGTGGCTTCACCCGTCATTTGCCGGACGGAGCGGAGATGTCGATCTTTGAGGCTTCGGAGAAATACATTTCCGAAGGCGTGCCACTCATCATTATTGCCGGCAAGGAGTACGGATCTGGCTCGTCACGAGACTGGGCGGCAAAAGGCCCGCTCTTGCTGGGTGTACGCGCCGTCATTGCGGAGAGCTACGAGCGCATCCATCGCTCGAATCTGGTTGGCATGGGAATTCTTCCTTTGCAATTCCTCGCCGGAGAAAACGCACAATCTCATGGCCTGACCGGCGATGAGGTGTTCAAAATTGGCGGCATTCGTGAGCTCGTCGATAAATTTGCTCCCGGCCGCCAAGTGACAGTTCGCGGTACTAAGAATGGCAAGACGGTCGAATTCAACTGTTTGGTTCGCATCGATACTCCACAAGAAGCGCAATATTATGCCAATGGCGGCATTTTGCAGTTCGTGCTCCGCCAACTTCTGAGCGGAAAAACCAAGCCACAAGGGGTCCACGCATAAAGTCGTCCGGCCCGATGTGCAAATTTCTGCACAGAGACTTGAGGCTCTAGCCACACTTCCGCCTTTTTTGTAAGCTTTGCCCCGCTTCGCGTTTCTCTTCACGCCCATTCAGTATCCAGCACGGAGGATGTAAGTTTATGAAGTTAGTTTTTCGCTCGTCGCTACTCTCGTTTGTGTTGCTGGCCTCAGCCGCCAGCTTCGCTCAGCATTTGCGCGCGCAAGTCCCGGTGGGTACCACTCCTGCTGGCATTGCCGTTAACCCCACCACCAACTTGGTCTACGTTTCGAACACTGGGAGTAACACCGTCTCCGTGATCGATGGCACTGACACCGTGATCAAAACCATTCCCGTCGGCCATCAGCCGAAGACCGTATTACTTTATGTCCCGGCCAATTTGATTTATGCCTATAACTCCGCGGACAACACACTGTCGGTGATCGACGGTAACAGCAACACGGTTCAAGGCACGATTCCAACCTTGTTTCCCTTTGAATCCATTGCCCAATTGGGACAGAGCAAATGGATGTACTTTACCGATCTCGCCGCCAATCAGGTCCACATTGTCGATATAACCACTTTCAAAAAGGTCGGAGACATCGCCGTCCCCTCGCCGTCCTGCATCACTATTGATTCGGTCGCCAAGATGGCTTATGTCACCAGCGCCAATTCGGGAATCGTGGTGATCGACACAGCCACCCATCAAGTGACCAATACGTTTACCATCGCCAATACCAACATCGGAGCGATCTCGGTCGATGGCGGCGATAAATTGATCTATGCGGCCACGGCGCCGATAGGTTCTTCCAATACCTCGATCTCTGTAATCGATTCGACCAGCGGCACAGTTTTGGGGACATCTACGGCGTTGGGAACTGTGAATGATGTTCGCGCTTGTTTGGGGACGCACAAAGCAGTAGCCACCGGCGGCAAGACTGTCGGACAGGACGTCCATAGCGTGATTTTCATTAGCGGGGTTACCCACGACGTTTCCGGAGTCATTGTAAATGTCGGAAAAGATCCTTTCCGCATCGCTTTCAATATGATTACAAGGACCGTATACACCGCCAACGTGAATAGCAACGACGTTGCCGTGGTGGGAAACTAGCTCAGATTGATCCAATGCCGCCGGTTTTTTGTTGCAGCTCATTTGTGCAGGATCACGGGCTGTAACAATCAACCTGCGGCATTGGTGTCTACTGAGCGCTAGCGCGGGCAATTCAGTGAATTCGTTCTCCCGCTTTTGTAGCTCGCCACTTCTCATCTTCAAGGCTTCCTCGCAAGGTATAATCAAAGATTATTCGCATGAACAAGAAGCGATTAGTACGCTCGACTACAGTTCTTTGTGTCCGCCGGAACGGTAGCGTGGTGATGGCGGGAGATGGTCAAGTGACTTTGGGCGAATCCGTCATCAAACATTCAGCCAAAAAGATTCGCCGCCTGTACCAGGACAAGATTCTTGCTGGTTTTGCGGGATCCACCGCGGACGCATTTACCTTATTTAGCCGTTTCGAGTCGAAACTCGAGCAGTATCATGGCAATCTAGGACGCGGAGCCGTAGAGCTGGCAAAAGACTGGCGCACCGACAAATTTCTGCGTCATCTGGAAGCCTTGCTGCTGGTTACTGATAAAGAGCAGACTTTCTTGCTCAGTGGTCAAGGCGATGTGATCGAGCCGGATGGCGGCATCGCTGCCATTGGCAGCGGCGCCCCGTATGCCCAGGCGGCAGCACAGGCCCTGGCCGAGCACAGCCAGCTTTCGGCTCGCCAGATCGCCGAAGAAGCTATGAAGATTGCCGGCAAGATGTGCATCTACACAAATGACAAAGTAACAATTGAAGAACTTTGAGAAAATGGTCAGGGAAATACTGGAAACTGGCCACTAGCCACTAGTCACTGATTTTTATGGCTATCTATCTTCCTGGAACTACCGACGAAGAACACATCGCACTGGACGAGCTCACGCCTCGCGAAATCGTGGCCGAACTCGATAAGCATGTCATCGGCCAGAACGCCGCCAAGCGTGCCGTGGC
>DATHJP010000586.1:0-7390 GCA_035489695.1 Terriglobales bacterium | reverse complement strand
GTCCTCAGCATCAGCCTGGCTCTGATACCCGCGTTGCTGCTATCCGACGTTGTCGAAAGCCGGCTCGTCGTCTTCGCCGTCGCCATCATGGTAAGTGCCTGGTATGGCGGGTGGAAACCCGGCCTGGCGGCCACTTCTTTCGCTCTTACCGTAAGCGCTTATTTTTCAATCCAGACGGCGCGATCCCCTGGCGATTACCGGAAAGCCATCATCCATCTGACGCTGTTCGTGGTTGTTGCGTTGCTGATCTGCTGGTTCAACGGAGCATTGCGCGCGGCTCAGGAAGCATTACGCCGCTCGGAAATCAATTTTCGCTCTTTGGTGACCAATGCACCTTACGGGATTTGCCGCTGCGACTCGACTGGCATCGTTGTGGACGCCAATCCTGCTCTGGTTTTGATGCTGGGTTATGGGTCAAGTTCGGATTTGGTAGGACACAATCTGGGCAATCTGTATCGACAGCCAGCGCAATGGTTCACGCTCGCCGATTTCTTCCGCGCTCAGCATCGATTCAACGAATTAGTTGCGGACTGGGTTCGCAAGGATGGTAGTTCTATCGTGGTACGTCTCTCGGGGCGGGCCATTCGAGATGAGCGAAAGGCGATATTTTTTGAGCTCTTCACCGAAGACGTGACCGAGCGTCGCGGTTTGGAGCTGCAATTCCGCCAAGCTCAAAAAATGGAAGCAGTAGGCCGGCTGGCTGGTGGTATTGCTCACGATTTCAACAATCTGCTGATGGTGATCTCAGGATACTGTGAGTTTCTGCTGGATCGCATTGGTCCCGATCCTGCTCTCCGCGGTCCCGCTCAAGAAATTGCTAATGCCGCGGAGCGGGCCACATCGCTCACCCGCCAGCTTCTGGCTTTTAGTCGTAAACAGCTGCTGACTCCGAAAGTGGTAGACCTGAACTCTGTCGTCACTGAAAACTTGAAGATGCTTACCCGCATGATTGGCGAGGATATTGATTTGGTGATGATCCCCGGCGCGGACCTGGGCGCCGTGAAAGCCGATCCTGGCCAGATCGACCAGGTCATTATGAATCTGGCGGTGAATGCCCGTGACGCCATGCCGCAAGGCGGCAGGCTCACCATTGAAACCGCTAACGTCACGCTGGATGAAACTTACGCCCGCTTCCACGCCCCGGTAAAGCCCGGCGACTACGTGATGCTGGCTATCAGCGATACCGGCATGGGCATGGATGCCGAGACACAGACCCACATTTTCGAACCGTTCTTTACCACCAAAGGGCTGAAGGGCACCGGCCTCGGACTCTCGACGGTCTACGGCATCATCAAGCAGAGCGAAGGCTACATCTGGACCTACAGCGAACCCGGCAAAGGGACCACATTCAAGATTTACCTGCCGCAGGTTGATGCAGCCGGCGAGTCGCTCGCCGCACAGCCTACAGTCGTCGCCGCCAGTGCGGAACAGAATTTCGAAACAATTCTGCTGGTCGAAGACGAAGCCAATCTCCGCCAATTGGGTCGAGAGTATCTAGAGCATCAGGGATACATCGTCTTTGAGGCAGCGGATGGCGCCGAAGCCATCCAGATTTCCAGCGCTCACCCAGGCCCCATTCATTTGCTTTTGACGGACGTCATTATGCCGGGAATGAATGGGCAGGAACTGGCCCATCGCATTGTTTCGCTGCGGCCCAGGACCAAAGTGCTTTTCATGTCGGGCTATACCGAAAATGCAATTGGCCACAATGGCACCCTGGACCCCGGCATTGTTCTGTTGCAGAAACCCTTTACCTTTCCGGCTCTGAAGGCCAAGGTGAGGGAAGTGCTCGATACACCGATCCCCACGGAGGTTTCAATGGCAACTCGTTTGGCTGGAGAATCTCAAACTCGCAGACAGAAGCTCTCTCCTTTCCGCGCTCAACGATTCAATCTTCAACTACCCCTGAGATATCGCCTGGTGGGAGATAACGCCTGGCGTGAAGGCACCACGGAAAATATCAGCCGTTCGGGAATGTTATTCCGCGCGGAAGAACTGATTCCGACCAACGTGCAGCTCGAGATCAACCTGGTGCTGCCCGCAGAGATCGCCGGACTGTCAGCTGCCGAAGTGGTCTGCCGCGGAGAGATTGTCCGCGCTACGCAACCCGAGCAACCCACGATGCACCCAGCCGTAGCTGCGAAAATCCTGCAATACCATTTTCAGCATGGGCAGATTCCGGAGGCGTGACATTATGAGTCCGCACGATTGGACTGATTTTAATCGTGTGGCTGGTCGGATTTGAAAGGGCACGGCTTTAGCCGTGCCGCAAGAAAATCGAGAAATTGGGCTTTACTCGCTGGGGTTTACAAACTAGGAAGTTTTCCGGCTTCGCTGCGGTAGCTCTGTTTCTAAGACAGCAGTTGAGTCTTTCTGACTCGCCTCATCTGACTGAAGATTGGCCTTCACTTCATCCAGCTTCTCCGCGATTGCATACTTCAACTCGTCAATTCCCTTTCCGGTGACCGCGGAGATAGGAAACAGTTCTAATCCCTGCTTTTTGCAATAGCGCTTCAGTTTTGCCAGCTTGTCTTTATTGGCAACGTCGATCTTCGATGCCGCCATAATCATCGGCTTGCCTTCCAGGCCAGCCCCGAAGCTTTCAAGTTCCTTGTTGATCACCTCGACATCCTTCACCGGATCAGGCCGACCGCTTGCATCTGAGACATCTACAAGGTGTACCAGTAAGCGAGTGCGTTCAATGTGTCGCAGAAACTGGATGCCCAAGCCGGCGCCCGAATGGGCCCCTTCAATCAGGCCGGGAATGTCTGCAACCACGAAGCTTCTTTCTTCCGGCGGTTGTCCCACGGCGACGACGCCGAGATTGGGCTGTAGAGTTGTAAAAGGATAATCAGCAATCTTCGGGCGGGCCGCAGAAATACGCGAGATCAATGTGGATTTGCCAACATTGGGAAATCCCACCAGCCCCACATCAGCCAGCAGCTTGAGTTCAAGCCGGAACACGCGATCCTCTCCCGGGCGACCGTCTTCGTGTTCACGCGGGGCCTGATGAGTGGAGGTCGCGAATCGTGCGTTGCCTCTCCCACCACGTCCGCCTTGTGCCACCACGATGCGCTCATCGGGCCGCGAGAAATCGTGTATCTTCTCTCCCGTCTCGGCGTCGTAGAGAATCGTGCCCACTGGCACTTTCAGGATGATGTCTATGCCTTCGCGGCCGGTACGATTCGAACCTTCTCCGTGGCGTCCGCGTTGGGCTTTGTATTCAGGATTGAAACGAAAATGGACTAGCGTGTTATGACGCTCGCTGGATTCCATAATGATGTCGCCACCCTTGCCGCCATCTCCGCCCGACGGGCCTCCGCGGGGGACAAATTTCTCCCGCCGGAAGGCGAGGCATCCGTTACCACCGTCGCCCGCTTTCACTCGAATTTTGGCTTCATCAATGAACATCGGTGCGCTAATGTCTACGCGAAACAAAAAAATGCCTCGTCCCGAAGGCGAGGCTGCGAGCTGCGCAGTCATCCACGCGGCGCGGTCCTGAAATTCTATTTCGCTTCCAGGGGCTCGATCATCACAAACTTGCCCATCGAACCCTTGTCGAGGAATTTAATACGGCCGCTGATCTTGGCGAAAAGCGTATCGTCCTTGCCACGACCAACGTTCAGACCCGGCTTCACCCGCGTACCCCGCTGGCGGACGATGATGGTCCCGCCGGGAACCACTTGTCCCCCGAAAGCCTTGAAGCCTAAACGCTGAGAATTCGAGTCGCGACCGTTTCGTGAACTTCCTAATCCTTTTTTATGGGCCAATTGAAATCCGTTTCCAGTGGCTAGTGTCCAGTTTCTAGCTACTTTTTCTTTTTCGGTGCTGCCTTCTTCGTTGCGGACTTCTTTGCCGCAGTCTTCTTCTTGGTTGAGGCAGTTGTCGCTCTTGCTTCGGCCTTGTGCTCTTCAGCGACCGGGGCTGCCTTCTTGACCTTTACTTCCTTCTTTGGCAAATCCGGCGCAGTGAACTTTTGTCCGTCGAAAGCAATTTCGGTGATGCGCACGGCAGTGAAGGCCTGCCGATGGCCGCGCAGCTTCTTGTATTGCTTTTTGCGTTTGTAGTGGAAGACCAAGATCTTGTCGGCCCGTCCCTGCTCCACAATTTCGCCGCTGACATGCGCGTCGGCTTGTGCCCGGGCGATTTTGCCCTGCTCGCCGGAAATTGCCAGCACATCGCCGAAATTAATCTTTCCGTCGGTAGCGCCGGCCAGACTCTCCACGCGAATTACATCGCCGGGCGCCACCCGGTACTGTTTGCCTCCGGCGCGAATGACCGCGTACATAGCTGTGCCTCCATCCAATTTCATACCGGCGCTCGCTGTGGCGCGACCGGAACCTGCTGATTTTCCTGTGCTTGCTCTTTTCCGCGTCGGCGCCCTTAGCAACGATTGCGGACGACTCCAGAACGGAGTCGCAGATACAGGCAAACTCATCTATTTTAGCGTGGCTTGTGGAAAAGCGTCAAACCAATTGCATGCGCTTTTGGAGCTTTGGCGGTCGCTATGCGACAATTCCTCGCCGAACTTGGAGGAATTCCATGCCGAAACGCATCCTGACCTTGCTCTTTTGTATCTTCGCACTCAGCCTATCGAGCTTTGCCGCACCAAAAAAATCTGCCAAGAAGACGATGTCGAACACCCCCGCACCGGACAAAGCCTACTTGCAGAAAATATGGGATGGCTGGTCTACGCTGAACACCGCTAACGTGGAGCAATACTATGCCAGAGGTCCACACACTTTTTTCGATATCACCCCGCTCAAATACGGCAGTTGGGATGAGTATGAGAAGGGGGTACAACCAATCCTGAAAAGCTTCAAGAGTGCAAAATTCACTGTGAACGACGATGCTGAGCTTCATCAGCACGGAGATCTGAGCTGGGGTACTGCAACCGTGAAAGAAGACGCCGTCAAGAGCAACGGAAAACGCGAGATGGGGACATGGCGCTGGACTGTGGTTTTCGAGAATCAGGGTGGAAAGTGGCTCATCGTGCATGAGCATATTTCGACGCCGGCACAGTAATACGTTTTCTGCATGGCGACCGCGGAACTCTCCGCGGAGCATCGCGAAATCCGGATGTCGAGTCGTTGTGTCTCATCACCGCCGATCTCCCTGAATGCATTCCTGCTGCGTACGCTAACGTGGAAGAGCGGCCCTTCCAGGGCCGCGTTACGTGTCAATAAGGATGGGCTTCAGGCCCTGGTGGTCGTCCTTGGAGCTAGAACACCTTCCACTGGGGCTGAAGCCCATATCCAATGCCGTCTAACGCTGCGCTGAAGCGCCGCTCTTCCACGATGCTCAAGCGTCAAACTTGCACGGCGACGGGGGCAAGATCGGGATACTTTCGCGGTGCCGGCGGGACGCCGGCGCTACGTTAGGTTCAATAGGCTTTGACGAAAAAATAGATTGTCATTCCTGCACCCACCACAATGACGAATCCTCGCACCCAATTCTGTGGCAGTTTCTGCGCGTAGTGTGCTCCGAAATATCCTCCTACCACGGCTCCAACGATCATGACCAGCGCCTGGGGCCAATACACAGCTCGTTTCAAGATGAAAACGAGCGTAGCTACGCCGTTAATCGCGGTTCCGAGAACGCTCTTCAGAGCGTTCATGGCATGAATGTCGGTCATTCCAATCGCCGCCAGCATCGCCAGGTTGACGATCCCCACAGCTCCGCCAAAGTAGCCTCCGTACACGGCCACAGCCAATTCAAATACTGAGGCCACCATAATCGCTGCCACACTTGCATCCCGTCCAACGCTTGAGGGACGTCCTGCTGCCAGCCTTGGCCCGAATACAAACAGAAGAGTTGCTCCCAACATCAGCCAGGGAAGCACCGCCATGAACGTATGCGCTGGCGTCCGCAGGAGTAAGAATGCGCCTAACAGCCCACCAATGACGCTGGTGATCAGCAGGGGTAGCAAGACGCGCCGCGGCACGTCCAGTTGATTGCGATACGCGCCTCCACTAGCCACAATCCCGCTCCACAACGCCAGAGAATTGGTTGCATTGGCAGGTATGGGTGGTACTCCTGTGAACAAGAGGGCAGGAAAGGCAACGAAGCTGCCGCCACCGGCGACCGCATTTAAGACGCCCCCAATAACGGCAGCGACAAATAGAAGAATGGCTTGGTCGAAGTTCAATGATAAAGGTGTATCACACCGCGCCGATTTTCATCCCGGAACCGCAAACCATCTCAAATCCGTTCCAGCTCCTGCACCGTTCTCTCGCTTCGTACATTCCCCGTATTCAGCGTGGTCTTTGGCTCCAACAGCAACACATGGGTTTCCTCTTCGGCCACGGGCATGTGTTCAACTCCTCGCGGAACGATGAAAAATTCCCCGGGATTGATCCACACCTCGCCGTCACGCAGGCGCATGAGTAGTCTTCCGCTGACTACCAGGAATAACTCGTCTTCCTTTTCATGATGGTGCCAGATGAACTCTCCCTTCACCTTGACCAGCTTCACATAGGAATCATTCAGCTCGCCGACAATTTTTGGATTCCAGTAACCGGAAAAGCTGGAAAATTTTTCGGACAGGTTGACTTTGTTGGGGTTCATGAATCATTAGACTGCGAGGGCGCGTCAGGCGCGCCAAAATCTTGCCGCGGCAATGGGGACGCTACGAGGAAGGGGAAGTTTCAATCGTCTGCATGTGGATGGTGTTGTTTGTCTTGTCAAACGTTCCCATTATTTTGACATTCCTCCCGGCAAATCTTCTTGCCTTGCTTTGATCATCGACCCTGTACTCCAAGTCGCCCGCCCGCAAAACATAGCCGTCCTTTTGACGGACGATGGTTCCCATGAACGGCCGGGGCTTCTGCAGCGCGGCGCTAGAGGGTGCTGGCCCGCGTTGTTGCTTGGGATCGGGGGATGGAAATGTTGCCGGCGTGCTCGGAGCCGCAGTCGCCGGAGACTGGGCCGTGGGATCGGGTGGCTGCGTGGGCCGGCCTCCTACTTGCGAGGACGATAAAGAAACCATTCCCACGCACACCCCTAGTATGACGACCGCTGTTCTAGAGCCTTTCATGACTTTCTCCATAGGTCTCTACAAACGAGCGAGCCACTTGCGACGCCTGCTACTCTCCGTAAGTTCCACTGGCCGGCTGCGGCTCAGGGGAGAAGCGGTTCCGGACCTTGTCGCCAAAATCCTGGACCTTGTCCGCCAGATTGCTGCGAATTTCCTCTCCACTGGCTGGCGCGAACAGCAAACCCACGCTCACCCCGAGACCCACGCCAATCAGTAAAGCGGTGGTAGTGCTCATGAAGTGAGAGTCGTCGCCACGAATGACTCGAGAAGCTCGATCCATACGCTCGCTCGCAGTTTCGTAGGTATCCTGTGCCCGGTCAGTGAAATCCTCAATGCTTTCAGCCAGGCGATCGT
>DATHJP010000585.1:0-3127 GCA_035489695.1 Terriglobales bacterium | reverse complement strand
CCAGCAGGCGAATCCAGTCCGCGTCCCGGCAAGCCAGATCGAACAAGAGCGGCAGGTACTCGGAGGGTTGCTCCGGGGTGGCCTCGTTCCACGCTTGTCGCTCGGTGATTTTACGCCGCAGCACCGCGCGGAACAATCCTTCCTTGTTGCCAAAATAGTGATATAGCATCCGTTTGTTGATCGCTGCCTGGCGCGCAATCATGTCCATGCGCGCTCCGGCGAACCCACGGGCGGCAAATTCCCTGAGTGCGGCAGTCAGGATGCGCCCCTTGCTGCGATCCGGATTGCGCGACGTTACAGCCTTAGTTGGCTTTGCGGCAGCCATACGGTTGCTCTAAGTAACCACCGGGTTACTTGATGGACAAGCCAATAATTTGTTCAGTGAGATTAGATGACGCCTTGCGAGTTTAATCGAACGATTGATCCAATCGGGTGCCTGAAATGATTTGATACAATCCGCTCGCAGCCCCACTTTGCGCGCCAGCCCAGTGGGTGGACACGACGAACGCCGACATGATGGCTAAACAAATGATTCGGTTCTTCAACACAACTGTCTCCAATTAGCTGGTGCCATCTCAACGACTGAGGTCAGCGACCGCCACCCACAGCGACGATGGCGCGTGAACGGCGCGTCCAAATCGCCGCCCGGCATCGGGCGGAGAAGTTCAGTGGCAGTTCGCCTGACCCATTTCGTCAAGCACCTACTTTCGGCACATAACTTAAAATCCAATAGTAACGGAGAAACTCGACCTGCACGTCCTCTGCCAAATCGTCAACGGTGGCGCGCAACTCCGACTCCGTCGGAAAATTCTTGAGCACCTCGTGAGTGCTCCCATCCTCCAGTCTGCGTATCTGGAAAGTGTCGTTATGCTCATCGGTACGCGAAATGGCAGTGCTGCTGCCCTCGACGTAGGCGTTGT
The DNA here is from genome assembly GCA_035489695.1 of Terriglobales bacterium. Classification (GTDB taxonomy): domain Bacteria; phylum Acidobacteriota; class Terriglobia; order Terriglobales; family Acidobacteriaceae; genus 40CM-3-55-5. Next base: position 2,207 of record DATHJP010000585.1, on the reverse strand, counting down.
CAATGAAGACCACGGTTGCACCCGGAGACAAGCAGCGGTGGAAAGCGCGAAGGAAACGCGTCAGTCGCGCCTTCTGAACGTGAGACCACCAGAACACCGCCAAACCACCGGTGAATCTCTGCGGCATGATCGGCAGGTCGTGGGCGTCCACTCTGCGAAACGTGGTCTTCTGAGTGTCGATTGGTTTGGAGCGGGCGATGGTCAAGACCTCCTCGTTAATGTCCGTCGCGAGAACCGATGCAGCCGACCGCACAACGATTTCCGTCCAATATCCAGTGCCGCAGGCCACCTCGAATACATCAGCACCGGCAAATGCGCGCTCGACGGAGCCGCGCAACCTTCGCAGTTCGTCCTGACGCTCCGGTTTGTGGTAAATCCGTTCGTATTCCTTCGCTCTGTCGGCGTAGTAGCTGACCATTGTGGCTTCGATATTCATGGAGCTCTTGGTTGCGTTAACGCCTGCATGAGCGCCGACGAGAGGGACGGCGGAGCGCACGAGGTGATTTCGGACCGCCGCCCGGCATTGAGCGGAGAAGCCGGGCGGCGGTTCTTTCGACCGGTCTGGTTTAGGCCGACGTTGCAAATCACATCGCTGGTCACGCAGTTATGTTCCGTGTCCGTCATAATACAAGATGCGCTTGCCATCAATTTTTACCTGCCTGATCTCGTTCGTGGTCGAATTCATCACAGAATCATCTACAATCGTGACTCGTCCCTCTGTGCGGCCAATAAAATAGCGCTCTCGGTCTCGCCTTGGAATCTCAACCGAGAAAACCGAACACGTAGAACCGGCACTCTGCGGATAACTGCCGCGTCCGCCACAACCATAACCGGGAAATCTGAGATGTAGAACAGCCTGCGCCAGGTCCACCACACTCTCAAAGGAGGAAGGGAATGGTGCGTTTGTTATGGCTCTCTCAATTCTGGAAAACTCGTAGCGAGATTATTGGGATCATCGAGAGTGACGGACGGATTTGCATTAACAAACAGGAGAAAACCCCATCGTCCGATTCCAACGCTGCTGGAACTGCGGCTGCTGGGCGTCGTCAAGTTCCGCTGCGCCGGGTCACCGCCTTGCGCAACGTCCAATTACAAATCCAAATCAGAGAAATCGGCAGCCAGACATAAATGATTTCGCTCGCTATCACCGCTGCACCGCGTCCACTGAAGAATCGCCCCACGCCGATAGGCGAAACCTGGATCGGTCTCCACGGCAAGAAATACCGCGTCGTCTCAAACGGTGAGAAAAAAGCGATGCCCAAGCCACCATTGGTCATCGCATCCAGCGCTCCATGCGAAGCTGTTGCCAGGAAGAACAGGCCCAGCAGTGTCCACCACGGCTTGGAACCTTTTGTCACCTGCCGATACTCCCACAATACGACGGTCATGCTCCAAGCGGCGGCGAACAAGAGCGAGTGCGACAGCCCCCGGTGTCCGAGCAAATCACCGTAGCCGATCCCGAATGCGAATCCGATGACATCGGCATCGGGCAGCACTGCGGAGCCAGCAAGTACCGTCCAGAATCGCCAATCGCGTTTCTCTGCGGATACGATTTTCGTTAACGCGACCGCTGCGAACGCATGTGTGAGGGCAGAGGCCACGTCATTCAGAGGATATGAATCCAGCAGAATCAATCTTGTGCAGTGCCTCCAAAGCCTTCCTCCTCACATCTGGATCAGAATCATTCATGGCGGCCTTGAGGGCCGGACTCGCGTCTTTCGCCAGCGGGCCAAGCAACTCCAAGGAATAAGCCGAATTAAATCGCACCCCGCGATGTTGATTTGTCAACGCCTGGACAAGAGCCGGGATGGCCGGTGCAGCCTCTGGGCCAATGTGGCCGAATGCAGTGGCGGCATCCAAGCGGACAAACACATCATCATCCTTGAGCGCGGCAATCAGGGACGGCACGGCGTCTTTCGCGGCGGGGCTAAGGTAAAGTAAGTCCCATGCTGCGGCAGCCCTCAATTCTGAAGCCTTCACCGGTTGGGGAAAGTGCGCCCGTATCCCGGGTGGCAGCTTGGCAAAAATCCACAACCATGATTTTTGAAGCGCCCCATCCTTGAGTGTGAGCCCTGCCTTGCAAAGCGAGGCTTAATCCCGCGATTTGTTTCAAGGTTGGCGATGGAAAGGGAAAACCGCCCTCAGATTTCCTGATCAGTTTGTGACTGGAACAGGCCCTCACGGAGCTTGCACTCCGTGAGGGTTTT
>DATHJP010000584.1:0-3939 GCA_035489695.1 Terriglobales bacterium | reverse complement strand
ACCGCAAAGATCCAGGAAGAAATACTGGCCCACGTATGAAGATGGAAAAGCGAAAGGCGGATCGCCTGAGCAACTCGGCGGAGGATTGTAAAAGGCGCCGCCCGTGATCGCGCAACCTAGCGGAACCGGAGGACCACCTTGATTGGGGAAATGGTTATACGCAAAGATCGGATTAGTGAATCCGTTGACTGGTGGTTCAGCTGGACCTTCAATGGTTGGCCAACCGTAGTTTTTTCCATTTAGCCCAAGATTGATCTCCTCCCAGGTGCTGGAACCGACGTCATCGATGAACAGTCGCCCCGTGCCGGGTTGAAAGGCGAACGTGAATGGATTGCGTAACCCGAGACAATAGATCGCGCGATTCAATCCGGTCGCCGTGCTGTAGAATGGGTTGTCAGTTGGAAAGGTCGATTCCGGATTTGTTCCGTCCGGATTCTCGGGCATTGGGTTAATTCGCAGGATTTTCCCAAACACTGTGTTTAGCGATTGGGAATTTGAACCGTTACCGTTTTCTCCAACGGCGATGTACAGCTTTCCGTCGGGCCCGAACCGCAGACAGCTGCCATTGTGCACATAAGAGCTCAGACCAAGATCTGGAAGATCCAAAATCGTTTTCGCACTTCCGAGCAGAGCAACGTCGGGATTTGCCGGATCAGCTGTGACGCGAATCACTCGATTGTGAGTCGGTGTCGAGTCATTCGCCGGCCGGATGGTGTAGTAAACGTAAACGTACCCGTTCGCAGCGAAATTCGGGTCAAAACAGATTCCGTCCAAGCCGCGTTCACCGCGGGTGTCGGCATTCACGGTCAAAAACGGGGTTGGCCGCAGTGAGCCATTGCGAAAAACGCGAACGGTTCCTGCTTGCTCGCAGACAAAGAGCCGATGCACCGGCGTGCCTGACGCAGGACACGCGTCAGGCGCGAACGCCATCGCCGTGGGATTGGTCAATCCGGCGGCATATTGTCTTTCACCGAATCCGCTCGGCAAAACCGTCTGTGCCGAGGTTGGCAAAAGCGGAATGAACAACAACGCGATCGTTGTGAGCAAATGCTGAAACCCAAACCCGTGAGCGGGCCTCCCGAGAGGCATATACATATACTGGTTCGGCATGAGGCTATGGCTGTGGAGCGACCCGGAGATTAATCGGTAATGAGAAAATAAAATCAAGAAAATTCGAGCAATTTTAGACAAAGAAGTAGACTGCGGTGTCTGCAATCAGCGATTTGCCTGTGAGGGGAGGTTCCTCACGATGATCCGATCTCGCGCGCCACTCTCGTCCAACAAACCCTCTGGGTGGATATTACTGCGCAGATCGTTGTCTTTTATGACAACGTGTTCCATCGCTTTAGGTGCGAATCTCGGATCCGACCTTCGTGGCGGCGACACAAGAATTATTCCATATGTTTGGGTTTTAGTTGGCTGGTCGTCGAAGCACCGATTGCCTGCTATCTCTATATTGCTCGCTCCATACCCCACGTAGATTCCAGATCGGTTCTGTGGCTTATTGTGATCGTTCAAATTCCGACCGCAGTTTGAAATAGTATTACCAGTCACGGTGGCTCCAATTATGTTGTGACCCAGTCCGATGCCACCGCTGCCATGGTTGCGGATCGTGTTATCCGTCACGGTGAACTTCCCCCCGCCGGCTTCAATGCCGCCTGCCTTGATGCTGCCACCATCGGAAATCGTGTTACCACGAATGATCGCGACTGTGTTTGTGGTGAAAGCGTTACCGATGTCGATCTGACCGCCACCTACATTTGTAATTATATGGTTTCCTGTAATCTGGTTGTTGGTGATGGTCACGGTTCCTCCTGTGCAATAAATGCCGCACATCCCATTGTTCTTGATTGTACTATGGTCGATTGTGATTGTTGAATCGGTCGGGCCTTTACCGGCATCGTGCCAGATGCCCATACTAGGAGCGGTCGCAGTGCCAAAGCCGGTAATCAGGGACCCGGTGATGCGGCAATCCGAAGCAGGCACGGCTACACCGATGTGGGTAAAGTTTTTCACTTCAAGTGTATCAGCGATAATGCCGCGCCGATTGAGCGAAAGAACAGTGCGGGTTCCGTTCCCGTCCAGCGTCAATTTACTGAGCGTGCTTCCTTCGGCATCCATTCTAACAAGCACACCTTCGAAATAGGGGGCGCGCATCAAGATTGTTTTTCCGGGTCCAGCACCTCGGATTACGACATGTGGTTTTGAGATAACCCATGTACTGCCGATTGTATAGAGACCTTCTGGGAGCTCGACAACGGAGCTATCCGCTGGGAGCTGTGATACGGCGCGTGCGAGCGCGGTAACCGAATCTTCCGGGCTGGCAGAGAAAATCGGGCCGGAGAACAGGGCGAGCAGGACGATAGGAAGAAGCTTGGGAAACCACATTCGGCCTTTATCGAAACTACATCGACCCGACAGTAATAACTCCAAGAGTGTTTTCGGGAGTCAAGGGGAGGCCTCCTGACACATTCTGTAAATAAAATGTTGTTCCGCCGCGCACCCAGTGCCCAGTCTTGCGTGCAAAACTACCAGCGCCGCTTCTCGTAAAAACAGGGCCATCCAGAGCATTCACGCGAACTTCGACCTTGCTCGTTGCGTAACTAATCCATGACACAGTAGTGTCTCCCAGGCCTTGCGCATCAGCGGGAAAGGGGTTTGGCTCGGCAGCAATTGAACCGGTCGGCTTAATAGTGATTGCTTCTAAATTGTCCGTCCGGAACACCGCAACCGCTGGGGGGAGGACATTTACTGTTTGCATTGGCACTTGATTATCCGTTTTCTGGCAAACCATGTAAACATGGTAAGACGGCAGGACTTTGTTATCGATCAGGAACTCATCAAGCGCGATCAGTGCCTTTACCAACGGCATCATTTCGGCATCGTTCCTACTGAAATTCCCGGCAATTTCGTTGAAGATTAGAAGCAGCAAAGTTCCGCCAAAGTAGCGAAAGTGTTTGACCTCAAAACGGCTGGCAACTAGCGGTACGATCTCGCTAGCGCGTATACCTTCCGAAGGATCGGACCTGTTCATCATGTCGAGGGACAGCTGAAAAGCTTTTTCCTTAATGCCTTTGCGCGTCTGCATTTTGCGATAACGCTCTGGTATCGCTTGAAGGAAAACGTCAGCGAGTTCGAGCTCGCGGCGTGGGAACTGCATCTGTGAAGGCCCGACGTACTCTTGTACGACAAACACTCCGCCCGGCTTCAATGTCAGTTTAATTTGATCAAGGAGGTGTTCCAGTTGGAAAACATGGTGCAACGCTGCGTGGGCGTAAACTACGTCATACGTTTCGGCGGGAAGCTTCGCCGTGTTAAGATCCACGACTTCATACGTCAAACCTTCTAAGCCTTCTGCTTCGGCCATTTTCCTCGCCGCTTCGATCGCGCTCTCAGCGACGTCTACGCCATGAATAACTTGACAGTAACCGCGCTGCCGCAGAATGCGCTCGATTCCACCGAAGCCACACCCGATCGATAGCGCTTTGATGGGTTTTTTGAAGCTGGCGAGGAGACTAGCAGAGTGACTGATCCAATCGATTGCGGGATCTCCAGTCGCACGCCTGTTGATATTCTCGAACACGCCGGGCACTTCGCCCCATTGCGTGCCCGGAGCCTCGCTCAGCGGATCACTCCACCAGTCGGCCACCTTTTTTGCGGATTCATTCATTCCAAAATTTGCTCGACGTAATCAGACGCTCGAACCGTACACAATACTACTAACTCCTTCGCAAGCGCAATTTCTCCTGGTACTTTGGTCGTCCGCACGGCTGTTGTTGGTTGAATCTCAGACAGTCGTGATGAATTTGCCAATCAGATTCCGATGCAGTCCTGCTTAGCTAGGGATCGGCGGGGCGGTTTTCTCAGCCTGGCGGCTTTCGTTTTGCTTTTCGGTCTCGACGAGCCGTTTCGATCTCTGTCAAGCGAGAAATATGAAAA
>DATHJP010000583.1:0-3844 GCA_035489695.1 Terriglobales bacterium | reverse complement strand
GTTGAGCTCTTTGTAGCCTCGCATCGCGGTTTCGAGGTTGCGCTTGCTTCGGGCGAAGGCGGGAGGATCGAGCACAATGGTGTCGTACTGGCGGCTGGCGTCGGCGTAGTCGCGCAACAAATCGAAGGCATTGGCTTCAATCCATTCCACCTCGTGTCCGTTCAATGCTGCATTGCGTTCCGCAACCTCGAGAGCTGCACGCGAGCTGTCCACGCCGGTGACCTTCGAGCATTGCTGTGCCAGGTGTAACGCGAATCCTCCCTGATAGCAGAAAACATCCAGCGCCTCTCCTCGTGCGTATCGTTGGGCAGCAGCATAGTTTTCACGCTGATCAAGGAAGGCGCCCGTTTTCTGCCCGAGCAGGGCATCAAAATGAAATCGCACGCCGTTCATGGAAAAAACAGTGTTGGCCTTTTCCCCTTGAACCAGGCCCGAGGCGCGCGCTGGAAGCTGTTCCAGTTCGCGAACCCGCGGATCGACGCGCTCCACAATCGCAGCCGGTTTCAGCCGCGCGCCCAGTTCTGAGAGGATGGCTTGACGTAGCGGCTCGGTGTCCATGGCCTGCGTGAGCACCTGGAACGAGAGCAGATCGTTATAGCGGTCCACGATCAGGCCGGGAAGGAAGTCAGCCTCGCTGAATATCACGCGATAAGCATCGCTTTCGCGGACTACCTGCTCGCGGTACGAAATTGCAGCCTGAATGCGCTTCCGCAGCAAACCGGGCAAGTCTTCTACTTTGTTCGGCGAAATCATGCGGATAGCGATCTGGGAAGCGCTGCTGTAAAGTGCAGTTCCCAAGAACTTTCCGCGTTCGTCGGCGACGTCCACCACAGCGCCAGGAGGAACTCCATCGCTGGAAACGATATCCGACCGATAGACCCAGACGTGTCCGTTCTTCAGGCGACTGGATCCCCGGCCCGAAAGCTTCACAATGGGACCTGTTTCTACCCGCATCGCTGATTGTCGCGGCATGAGGAAATCTTAAACCCACGGACCTGCGGACACATATTAGCCTGGGCGGTGTTGGCGTTCTTGAGGTGAGGTGTGAGCGTGCAGCTGACTAGCTTGCTGCTGGATGCTGTGAAGTTTCCGAAGCTACGTGGGATTTTTCTGCGCGGGCCGCCTTCAGATCGGCGTTTAGCTCGTCGAGAATTACCATGGGCAACTCTTCCGCCCATTCGTCCAATTGTTGCTCTTCCAATCCGCCCTTCAGGCGAATGGCAGATCGGATGTCATCAGCAAAAGCTGTAGTGAACTCACCGGACTGGAACTCCGTGTCGCCGACCTTCCTTCCGGTATGAGCGTCGTAGACTCTTCGGCTCGAACTGCCCTGGGCATTCACGAAGGCGAGAAAGGCCTCTCCAATTCCCTCGAAATCGGGACGATAGAACCATGCTTTGTCGATGTGGATTTTCGGCCGCGCTCTCCGTTTAGCGGTAAGGCTTGGTCGCTCCACCGCAATCTCGTTGGCCGGATTGTAGTAGAGAACGCGCTGGCAGGATTCGCAGATGACCATCTGCCCGCTGCGTACGTCGTTGTAGGTCTGGGGACGTAACATCACACGGCAAGTAAGGCATTGCTGATCGCGAACCTCCGAAAGCCCGCTGCCGCGAAATTTTGACACGCGATCGTAATGGCGCAACAAATCGGGATCGACTCCGGCCCGCGCTTTGTCGCGTTTTGCATTCCATTCCGCGAGCTGCTTTTCGTCTTCCGCAGTGCGTTCGCGAGCCTCGGTTTTTTCTTTTTCGATCTCCGCCATCTCTGCTTTCAACTCGAGTTCGGCGGCCTTAACGCTCTTCTCACGGACTTCGGCGTTCACCATCAACTCGAGAATCTTGTCCTCGTTGGCGCGTATATCCTGCTCCGCGAACTGGATTTCGTGCATCAATGCTCGATACTGCTCATTAGTTTTTACTTCGAGCGACTGGTCGCGATATTTGGAGATCTTCTGCTGGACGTCCTTGATAGCGGTTTCGTATTTTCGCCGGTTAGCTTCGTCGGCCTTAACCGCGACTTTGGCGTTTTCCAGAACCGCTTTGGTGCCCGCCAGCTTCTCTTCAATTGCTGCGACCCGCTTGGGGAGTGCAGCGATTTCTTCTTTGAGGCGGAGGACTTCCCGGTCGGCCAGTTGCAAATCAATTAGGTTTTGCACGTCTGGAAGCATTATTCAGAGGGCACTATCGTAATTTTAGCATGCGGAGGTGAGCTTTTTGCCGGCACCGGCGACAAACCTCCTGCACCATCCCACCCTGACGGTGTACACTTTTCAACCCTGCTTATGGCCACCCTCTTACCCGGAGTTTCCGCATGAAACGGTTGGTTCGTCTGACGATGGTGTTCGCCGTACTTATCCCTTGGGCGATGGCCCAAGCGCCTGAGCCCGAGCGACCAGGAAAAGAACCGCTCACGATTGAAGCAATTTTCGCCGAAGGCGGCATCACCGGACGCGCCCCCGAAACTATCAAATGGAGTCCGGACAATACCAAATTCTCTTTCATCCAGCGCGATGACTCCGGCGAACACGGTGAGCTGTGGTATGTGGATGCCGCCTCGGGCGAGAAAAAAGTGCTGGTCAGTGAAGTAAAGCTGGCCGCATTAGCTCCGCCCATCAGCAAGATCCAGGACGAGCGCGAAAAAGAACGCATTACCCGCTACCATGTGGCTTCTTACCTCTGGGCTCCCGACTCCAAACATCTGCTATTTGATTCCCAGGGCCAATTATGGATTTATAGCGTGGAGAGCGGCACCGCAGTTCAATTCACGTCGAACTCAGAGCCTGGCCTGGACCCAAAGTTCTCGCCCGACGGCAGCCATGTGGCTTATGTCCGCTTGCACAACCTCTATGTGCGCCCTGTTTCTGGGAAAGATGAGAGACAACTCACCAAGGATAAAAAAGAGGAAAACCTCTTAAACGGCGAAGTGGACTGGGTGTACGCCGAGGAACTGAGCGTTCGCAGCAATTACTTCTGGTCGCCGGATGGCGCCAACATCGCGTTCCTGCAGATGGACGAAACCAGGGTTCCGACCTATCCCATCACGGATTGGTTGCCCACCCATCCCACGGTCGATATGGAGAAGTATCCGAAAGCGGGCGACGCCAACCCGGCCGTGCGGCTGGGCGTAATTAGCGCGTCCGGCGGCAAAGTGAAGTGGATTTCTCTTACCGACGAGCAGGACATCTACGTTCCGCGCTTCGGCTGGGTGCGAGACGGGCTGCTCTGGGCGGAAGTCCTGAATCGCGCTCAAGACAAGATGGATATCTATTTCATCGATGCTCATTCCGGCCAGTCCCGCAAGATACTGACCGAGAACAGTCCAGATGGGTGGGTGAAAGTCACCGACGACTTCCGGATTTTCAAATCAGGCGACCGCTTCATCTGGTCGAGCTGGCGCGATGGACATACTCATCTTTACCTCTACAGCTTCGAAAAGCAGAATCCTTTGGCCAGCGAGGCTAAGCTTGAACGCCAGCTTACCCGAGGCGATTTTGAAGTGCTCGACGTCGCGGGAATTGACGAGAGCATCGGGGTTGTTTACTTCACCTGCAACAAAGACGATCCGCGGCGGCAACAGCTCTGTTCTGTAAAACTCGACGGCTCCAATTTTCAATTGGTTTCGCCGGAAGAAGGTAGCCACGAACCCACTTTTGCTGACGATGCAAAACATTACGTAGACAGTTTTTCTGCCATTGTCACGCCGCCTCGTCTGTCCGTTTGCACTCCCAGCAGTTCCTGCAAAATAGTTTGGGATTCACGCAGTGTCGTCGATTTTGGCCTGATCGCGCCCAAGTTCCTGAATTTCAAAGCTGAGGATGGCACGACTTTATATGGCGAATTGCTTC
>DATHJP010000582.1:0-3724 GCA_035489695.1 Terriglobales bacterium | reverse complement strand
ACTTAATCGTCACAGATCGCGCCTTCACATCACAGGCGGCACAGTGATACCCATCACTGCCAATGCGCGAATCAATTCACGGCGCACCACGGCGACTGTGGTCAGCAAAAATTTCTTTCGCCCCTCGTCTGGTTCAGAAAGAATCGGATAGCGATGGTAGAAGTAGTTAAATTGCTGCGCTAGTTGAAATGCGTGCTTCGACAAATAAGCGGGCTCGGTCGTGGCGATGCACTGGTCGATGACGTAAGAGGTCTTTGAGGAAGCCAGCCATAGTTCCCATATCTCATTGCTACCTTCACCCGAAAAGTACTTGGAGAAATCGACGCCTTTCCCGCTGAATTGATCCGGCTCCCACCCACCCTTACGAAAAATATTCGTGGCCCGGACCACCGCATATTGTGCGTAAGGCCCCGTCTCTCCCTCGAAGCTTAATGCTTCCTTAAAATCGAAGGCGATCACCGAAGACTTGGTGAACTTGAGCATGAAGTAACGCAGCGCGCCCACAGCAATCTGCGTCGCGATGGAGACACGCTCGGGCTCGGGTACTTCCGCGTGGCGGTCATCGACTTCGTTCTTCGCGGATGCGATAAGCGCATCAATCAGGTCATCGGCTTTCACCCCGAAGCCTTTACGTCCGGAAACCTCGATATAAGACCGCGCCTTATCTTCTTCCGAGAGCTGATAACCCAATTCGGCCGCACAGCGCGGAGTAAGCGCTACCATCTCGTAGGAAAAATGGGTGTAGTGATCAGCTTGCCGGTTGTAGCCAAGCGCACGCAATGCTTCGATCACGCTATTCTGAGCTTCCGACTGGCGGGCATCAATTACGTTGTAGATTTCCTCGACGCCGCCAAAATGAGGATGATCGAGCGCGCCCACAGTAGTCGAAATCCAGCAATCGTGGCCACGGGGATAGTGATAGAACTTGCGATATCCGAAGTCGCGTCCCAGCAATCCAAACTTCCATAAGTGATAAGCAATGTCTTTTCCGACGTAACCGACTGTGCCGTTAGAACGGACAATCACTTTCTGGTCCTCTTCGGAAAGCTGCTCACCTTCACCAACCGTCGCTCCAGCTCGTTTCATCACCCAGCAACCTTTATTCTTGCCCGTGGTTTCGAGGTAGAGCACGCCGCTTTCTTTCAATTTTGTGAAGGCTGCATCCCAAAAGTGCAGATGAAGGATCTCGCTCTCGCGCGGAAGGAAATCGTACTCAATGCCAAGCCGATCCATGGTCATGAGATGACGGCGAAGCACCATGATTGAAATCACATCGGCAATGGCCGCGGTTTCGTTGCCTCCTTCCTCAATGGCGTGCAGCACCTGGTGGCGTGCTGTCAGGTTCTCCTTGTTCTGCTCATACCACTGCGAGACGCGCGCATACAGGTCCCAGCAGTAGTAGTCGAAGCGCGGTTGGCGAGTGAGCTGCTCGATTTCCTCTCGCGACTTTTTCTCAATGTGCAGGAATCCCACCACAACGTCGGCGACTTGCACACCCGTGTTGTCAATATAGTTCTGGACATCCACGTCGCGCCCTGCGAATCGCAGTAAGCGGACAAACGTATCGCCAAGAATCGCATTGCGCAGGTGGCCGATGTGTGCGGCTTTATTGGGATTGATGCTGGTGTGCTCAACCAGAATTTTCCCGCTCGGAATCTGAGCCCTTGGTTTTTCGTCGGCAGCGAGAGCGGAGGCTAGCTCTTCCCTTTTCACATGTGCGTTGATATAGCCCGCGCCCGCCAGTTCAAACTTTGCAAAGCCCGGTACGGTGCCCAGCTCGGCGAGAATCTCTTCCGCAATCTTGCGCGGCGGCTTTCGCAGTTTCTTGGCGAGTTCGAAGGCGAGCGGCATCGCGTATTCGCCAAGTTCAACGCGAGGCGGTTGCTCAATGACAATCCGCGGCAGCTCGAGAGCATAGGTGCGGCGCAGAAAGTCGCGCACGTGCTGGGTCAGGCGGCTTGCCAGATGGCGATACAAGGTCCCTCTAAGCTGTTGAAGGAGAAGTGATTGTAGCAAACCCCGCAGCACATCGCGGGTTTGACGCACATTCCAGCGTTCCCTATGATGAAGGCTCCACAATTAAAGTCATGCGCATAGCTTACCTCGATTGTTTTTCCGGCATGAGCGGCGACATGTTCCTGGGCGCGCTTGTGGATGCAGGAGTGCCCGCGCGCCTATTGGAAGAAACCGTCGCAGCGCTGAATGTTGGCGCACGGCTGGAAATTTCGCGCGTGGAGCGCAGCGGTATCTCGGCTGCGAAGGTGGATGTTTATGTTGGCGGTGAGAAAGAATTGCCGCGTGAGGTTTATTGGGAGCAGAAAGGACATAGCCACGCGCGCGAGCACTCCCACCCACATAGCCATGACCACGAACACGTCCAGTTGCGCGAGCACAATTACTCACAAGAAAGTAAGGAGCCTTCGCCGCCGACTTCGCCCACATTGCAACAGCACGAACACGGGCGTGGGCTGAAGGAGATTCGCGAGATTATTCGTAAGGCGAAGATCACAGAGAGCGCCAAGCAGACGGCCATGGCGATCTTCGAAACATTAGGCGCAGCGGAAGCCAAGATTCACAACACCGACATCGAAAAGATTCATTTCCATGAAGTGGGAGCGGTCGACGCAATGGTGGACATCGTCTGCGCGGCCGTTGGCTCCGAAGCGCTGGCTGTGGATGAGTTCATTTGCTCATCCCTGAACGTTGGCGGAGGCACAGTGGAGTGCGCGCACGGGACTTTTCCTGTACCCGCTCCGGCGACCGTCGAATTGCTGAAAGGGGCGCCGGTGTATTCCTCCGGCATTCAGCTTGAGTTGGTGACGCCGACCGGAGCCGCCATTGTGAAAACTCTCTGTAAGACGTTTTCATCATTCCCGGAAATGAAGATTGATAAAACCGGCTACGGCGCCGGCTCGCGTGATTTTCCTGGCCACGCCAACGTCGTACGGCTCACCATCGGAGAAGCACAATCTGAATTCGCCGGTAAGACTTCAGAGCAGACCATTACCGTACTCGAAGCCAATATCGACGATTTGAATCCCCAGGTGTTCGGCTATGTGATGGATCGCTTGCTGGAAGAAGGCGCCCTGGACGCCTTCGGCATCCCGGTTCAGATGAAGAAAAATCGACCCGGAATGTTGCTCAGCGTGCTTTGCCGTCTCGAAGACGCAGGAAAGCTGACCAATCTTATTCTTTCGGAAACCACTACACTGGGTGTACGCAGACGAGAGGAACGGCGCGAGGTGCTTGCCCGCAAATTGGTTACAGTGTCCACGCGCTGGGGCGATGTGCGGCTCAAGGTCGCCAGCATGAATGGGACGATAACGAATTATGCTCCGGAATATGACGATTGCCGGCGTATTGCGGTTGAGCATCACGTGCCCTTGAAGAATGTGATGCAAGAGGCGATGCAAGCGTATATGAAAGTGCGAGCTAAGGCCGGGTAAAAGCTCCGGTTTTTCATGAATCTCATTAAGCTATGTACGGTGTACAGCGTTCTGCTAGTTGTGGCAGCAGCCCAGGAGACGACGATTCGGATTCAGCTTTCTTCCGAGGAGATCGATGACGTTACATTTGATGCTACTCGGGTATCGACTGTGGAACTGAGTCGCTGGATGCAACTTTCGGAGGGAGGTCGGTACACCGAAGCCGATTTCGGCACCGGACTGTGCTTCAGCGGGCCGCCTACTGGGACTAACAAGAAACAGAAAGCAATTGACGATGT
>DATHJP010000581.1:0-13736 GCA_035489695.1 Terriglobales bacterium | reverse complement strand
ACCACAACCAGGCGGGAGTCTTCACCGAAGTCGGAGAGAAGTCGCGTGTAGCTGGTTCCGGCAAAGCTTGGGGAACGGGTTGCGCCTTCGTGGATTATGACCGCGACGGCCTCCTCGACCTCGTCGTGGCAAATTACGTTGATTTCGATCTTTCCAATACTCCCGCGCCGGGAGAGAAATCCGCTTGCGTGTGGAAGGGGGTGCCGGTCATGTGCGGTCCCCGCGGACTGCCTGGCGCGAAAAACGTTCTCTACCACAATCAGGGGCATGGCACGTTTGAAGACGTCACCACAAAGGCGCATATCGATCAGACCAACGGACATTACGCGTTCAGCGTGTCAACCCTCGACTTCGACGACGACGGCTGGCCCGATATTTATGTCGCTTGTGACAGCACGCCCAGCATTCTGTATCACAATAATCGCGACGGAACTTTCACTGATGTGGCCGTGATTGCCGGAGCCGCCTTCAATGAGGACGGCCGCGAACAAGCAGGCATGGGGACTACGGTCGCCGACTTCGACGGTGACGGGCGACTCGATATCTTCAAGACGAATTTCTCCGACGACACCGCAACTTTATACCGCAACAATGGAGATGACACTTTCAACGATGCGACTTTTCCCGCGGGTTTGGGACTGCACACTCAATACCTCGGTTGGGGCGCGATGTTCTTCGATTTCGACAATGATGGCTGGCCGGATTTAATTGTGGCCAACGGGCACGTCTACCCCGAGGTGGACAAGTACCATCTGGGCAGCAATTATCAGGAACCTCGTGTGCTATATCGCAACAATGGCAACGGCACATTCACCGATCTCTCCGCTTCCGCCGGGCCAGGAATAAACACACCCGCGTCGGCTCGGGGCTTGGCTGTCGGCGATCTCTGGAATGACGGAAGACTCTCGGTTGTGATCAGCAACATGAGTGCCCGTCCCAGCCTGTTGGTCAATGAAGTTCGTTCCGGCAATCATTGGATCGCAATTAAGACCGTAGGAAGCAAATCGAACCGCGACGGCATCGGCGCGCGCGTCACGGTCAAGATTGGCAAGCGAACCTTGGTGGACGAAGTCCGCAGCGGTTCAAGTTACGATTCCAATAGCGACATGCGCGTCCACTTCGGATTGGGCTCAGCGGTCAAGATCGATGAATTGAAAATCCGTTGGCCGAGCGGGTTGGTAGAACGCTTCGATAACCTGCGTGTGGATGCCGTTCATACATTGAAGGAAGGGGCTGGCACTGCGGAGCGGGATGCGACGGGAAAACCGAAAGTCCGGCCCGGCGGCGGATTATAACGCGCATTACTTTCCAGACTTTATCTTTGGTGCCGCGGGGAACTGCATAGTGCGCACGACGCCTTCACCTTCTTTGATGAAGACCAATTGATTGGGCTTGATGTCCTTCAGCGTATCTACTTGTCCACTGGGCCAGCGAATTTCCAGAAGATCGACCTTCTCCGCTTTCCCAAGTCCGAAATGGACACGCAGATCATTTTGCGAAATATAACTTCCACCGCTGCGGACTTCATCAATCTGTTCATGCGGCTTGTTTTCGCCGGGCAAACGAGTGACGCATTTCAATCGCGCGCCGATCCCGCTGCGATTCGACTTACTTCCGAAGGTCTTTATCTTGATCCAATTATTTGCTGTACGAGAATCGCAGCGTAGCAGTTGTGGAAAGTCGTTGACCGTGTTCACGACGATGTCGATGTCGCCGTCGTTGTCGAAGTCTCCAAAGGCACATCCCCGCGAGGCTGAGGGCACGGAGATTCCTGGACCTGCCTGTAACGAAACGTCCTCGAACCTCCGGTTGCGCAGATTGCGATAGAGCAACTTGCGCTGCGCATATCCCGCCTCCGTCTTCAACTGCTCGACTTCGGGATAAACGTGACCATTGCAAAGCAGGATATCGGGCCACCCATCGTTGTCCATATCGAAAAATCCGCAGCCCCATCCCAGGTATTGCGTATGTGCGCCAAGGCCCGCAGTAAACGTCGCATCTTCAAAATTTCCCCCGCCAAGATTGTGGTAGAGAGAAGGTGTGTCTCCCGCGAAGTTGGTTTTGACGATATCGAGATTGCCGTCCAGATCGTAATCTGCCGCTGACACGCCCATGCCTGCCTGCGGTTTTCCGTCAGCGCTCAAGGCGCTTCCCGAGTCCATGCCAATGTCCACGAACTTGCCGTTCTTTTTATTCTGATAAAGCAAACTCTGGGTGGAATCGTTGGCGACATAGATATCGGGCCAGCCGTCATTGTCGAAATCGGCAGTGAGAACGCCCAGGCCGAAGGTTCCATTGACCTGCAGAATCCCTGCACTCTCGGAGACGTCGGTGAATGTTCCATCGCCATTGTTGTGATACAGGATGTTCTTCCCACCGGTTAACCCCGGGGGCCCGCACGCCACCCTCACCGCTTTGTACAAACAAGGGCCGGACTCTGGAACCGGAGCGGTCGCCAGATCCAAATCGATGTAATTCGCCACGAATAGGTCAAGGTGTCCGTCGCGATCGTAATCCACAAAAGCACAGCCGGTTCCCCAACGTATCTTTTTTCCGGCGACGCCCGCTTTCTCGCTTACATCTGTGAATGTGCCGTCGCCATTGTTGTGGTACAGGACATTCTTGCCGTAATACGTGACAAAGAGATCGTCAAAACCGTCATTGTCGTAATCGCCGATACATACGCCCTGTCCCCAACCGGAATGCGCCAGGCCGGCTTTTACCGTCACATCCGTGAAGGTACCGTCGCGATTATTCTTGAACAGGTGTGAAGTAGGCTCTTTGCCCGGAGGAAAACCTTCCAGGCGCGAACCGTTCACCAGAAAAATATCCAGCCAACCGTCGTTGTCGTAATCGTAGAAGGCGACACCGCAGCCGGTGGTCTCCAGCAGATATTTATTCTTGTGTTCGCCTCCAAAGATGGTTTTTGCGCTCACTCCAGATTCCTGCGCCACATTGATAAAGCTGACACCAAGATCAGCAGCAGGCTTTGACGTGCCCGCTTCCTCCGCGGGGCGAAACAATGCTTGCAACCGGCGAGGAAATGCGGCCGCCAGCAATGCCTGGAAAGGCAGAACCATTGCATAGCGACTCAAAGACTGGAGGAATGTGCGTCGTGAAGACAACAGGAGATTACCCGTGGGACTTGGCTCGTGCTAGAATTCGCCCCTAGTTTCTTATAGTACAGCGTTGCGATTTTGCAAAACGACGTTTCGGAAAGCTGAATTACTCCTGCACTGATCCGCTGCTCGGCGAATCATAAGCATGCAACCCAGCTCTCGCCTTTCGCAACACCGCGTTCGCTCTCATTTTATTTCAGTCACACTACTTGTCATATTTCTATCACCAGCCCTGGCAGAGCAAAGGATGCATCCGCTCGAACTCTCGCGGCCGGTGCGTTCCTGGGAATTTTTGCCGGTGGTTGGCGAGAGCGCGGGACTGTTTGGCAATGAGGCTGGTCAATTTGAGGCATGGGTTTATCCGCTGAAAATCCTGCGCGACTTCCATCTCACTTTTCTGGTCGGCGGTCGCGCGCTTCTTGCCGACACTCTGGCTCGTACGATCACGGTGAGGCCAGAATCCAGTACGATTCTTTACTCCGGAGACACATTTTCGGTGAGCGAAACCCTGTTCGTGCCCGTGCATGAGGCTGGCGCCATCGTTCTCATTGAGGTCGAGACTTCTGAACCGTTGGAGGTGGAAGCATCTTTCCACCGTGATTTTCAGCTGGAATGGCCCGCCGCGCTGGGTGGAACCTTCATCACCTGGGATCCCGACTTACACGCATTTTTCATGGGCGAAGAACAAAAGAAATTCGCCGCGTTTGTGGGCTCACCTTCCGCAACCGGTTATCTTGAGGAGTTCTCTACCAACTACGCGTCCTCACGAGAAAATTCCTTTCGTCTGGGCGTAACCAACAAGGGCAAAGACAGGAAAGTGATAGTCATTGCTGCTTCACTTCAAAATCGCGACGAGGCCGTAACCGCCTATCGCCGTCTTTCGGCCGGGTCTGCGGATCTTCTACGAGAATCAGCCGCCTACTATGGCGATTATCTGAACAAAACTGTCGACCTTGATCTCCCTGACCCTGACTTGCAGAAAGCCTATGACTGGTCACGCATCAGCATGGTTCAAGGTTTGGTTACTAATCCATTTCTCGGCACCGGGCTGATCGCCGGCTATCGCACTTCAGGCGACAGTCAACGGCCCGGTTTTGCGTGGTTCTTTGGGCGGGATTCCCTCTGGACTTCGCTGGCTCTCAACTCTGCAGGTGACTTCAAAACAACCCGTACCGCGATCGACTTCCTGAGCAAGTATCAGCGAGCCGATGGAAAAATTCCGCACGAGATCTCGCAAGGCGCTAGTTTCGTTCCCTGGTTCACGAACTACCCTTACGGCTACGCTTCGGCAGACGCTACACCTCTATACATAATTGCGATGAATGATTACGTCTTCCGCAGCGGTGATGTTGACTTCGCGAAGGCGAAATGGGAGAGCGTCTGGAAGGCGTATCAATTCCTGCGCTCCACCTACGACGCCCAAGGATTTCCCCAAAATTTTGGATTCGGTCATGGCTGGGTGGAAGGCGGTCCCCTTTTACCCGTGAAGACAGAGTTGTACCAGAGTGGGTTGGGCGTCGAGGCCTTGCGTGCACTTTCTAGTTTGGCCCACCTGATTGGCAAAGACGACGTCAGTAACGAAACCGCTCAGAGTTTCCTTAACCGAGATGCGCTGTTGAACCAGGCGTTCTGGTCACCTGGAAAGAACATTTTTGCCTTTGCTCTGGACAAGGATAATCAGCGCGTGGACGTTCCGAGTGTGCTCGCAACTGTGCCTATGTGGTTCGGCTTGCTGCATGAAGATAAAACCGAAGCGATGCTCAACCAACTCGCCGGTTATGAGCATCAAACCGATTGGGGCATGCGCATCATTTCATCACAGGATCCGAAATACAATCCGGGCGGATATCACTTCGGTTCGGTATGGCCATTGTTCACCGGCTGGGCCTCGGTAGGCGAATACCGCTACCATCGGGCGCTGCCTGCTTATTCGAACCTCCGAGCGAATGCTCTGCTCGCTCTCGACGGTTCTCTGGGTCACGTCACCGAGGTTCTCTCCGGTGACTACTATCAGCCGATCTCCACCAGTTCGCCACACCAGATCTGGTCAGCAGCTATGGTGGTTAGTCCAATACTTCGCGGCATGTTGGGGCTGGAGGCGAATGCCGTTTCGCATAGTCTCGTCTTCGCTCCTCACGTTCCCGCTGACTGGACTTCGTTCCGCGTACAAAAGTTGCGTGTCGGCACCTCAACCGTGGACATGACCTATCGTAAGACGGCGGAAAGCATCACTCTGGAAGTAAAGCGAACCGGAACCGGAGACTGCACTCTCGAATTCGCGCCGGCACTTAGCCTGCGGACTACGATTCTGGGAGCGGAATTAAACGGCCGCCCGGTTGCGGTCCACACACTTACCAACGCAGTCGATGAACATGCCAGCGTCCAGTTTCCCGTGACAGGGGACTCCAATACCCTGCGAATCCGCATACGCAACGATTTTGGTCTGGTTCTGTCCTCCAGCTTGCCTGCTCTGGGCAGCAGCAGCCGTGGCCTGCGCATTGTGTCAGAGTCCTGGAGCCAGAAGCACGACACTCTGTGGCTTGACGTTTCCGGGCTTTCGGGTAACGTGTATGAACTCCGGTTGTGGAATTCAAGCCAGATCGAATCTTTGGACGGAGCCGAGTTAGTTAAAACCACTCAGGATCAGGCTGTCGCCCGTATTCCATTTCCAGCAAGTTCATCAGAAGCTTACGTCCAGAAGAAAATTACGCTTCATTTCTCGACGAAGCATTAATCGACCAGCACGAGAAAACGAATTCATCAGGAGGTCGTCATGTTTAATCGGTTCCTTCAGTCTGCGGTGCTTGGCTTCACTCTTTGTCTGTCTTTCGTTTTCGCCGACGCGCAAGCCGCGCCGCGCGATGCTGAAGGACACGAGTGGTGGCAACACGCTGTTTTCTACGAGATTTATCCGCGCAGTTATGCCGACAGTAACAACGACGGCATCGGCGATCTCAAGGGCATCACCGCGAAACTCGACTACCTGAAACAGTTGGGCGTGGATGCCATCTGGCTGACTCCCTGCTTTCCTTCGCCGCAAGTGGATTTTGGCTATGACGTTTCTGATTATCAGGACATCGATCCTATGTACGGCAATCTCGCGGATTTCGATCGAATGGCCAGTGAGGGTAAAACCCGGGACATACACATCATCATGGATTTTGTGATGAACCATACTTCGGACAAGCACAAATGGTTTCTCGATTCAAAATCCTCTCGTACCTCCAACTATCGCGATTGGTATGTCTGGCGTGACGGCAAGGGACCAAAGCGGCCGCCCAACAATTGGCTTTCTACATTCGGCGGTCCGGCATGGAAATACGACGCTAAAACGGGGCAGTGGTATTACCACTTCTTTTATCCCGAACAACCGGACCTGAATTGGCGGAACCCGGCCGTGGAAAAGGCTATGTTCGATGTCACCACATGGTGGTACAACCGCGGCGTGGCCGGCTTCCGTCTGGATGCGGTGGACACTCTCTTCGAAGATCCAGAGCTACGCGACAACCCAGTGCTGCCGGGAACGAATCGTTACGGCGACCCCAACATGGAGAACAAATACAACACGAAGTTGCCCGAACTCCATGACGTTCTCCGAAAACTTCGCAAGGTCGCGGATGAGCACGGAGCCGTGCTGATCGGTGAAACCTGGACCAGTGATATCACCGAATTAAAGAAATACTACGGTGAGCACAGCAATGAACTGCAGATGCCCATGGATCTGATGTTCGCCACTGTGAACAAAGTCTCTGCGCCGGAGTTCCGTCGCCAGATCGGCGCCGTCGATGCCGCGGGTGGTTGGCCGGTCTACGTAATCAGCAACCACGACATCCCTCGCTCTTACGTTCGCTACGGAGATGGCCAGCACAACGACGCTATCGCCAAACTCATGGCAGGGTTGTATCTGACACTACGCGGTACCCCAATCATGTATTACGGGGAAGAAATTGGGATGGAAAACAACGATCCGAAGAGCAAGAGCGACGTGAAAGATCCCATTGGCAAGCTGGGCTGGCCGCAGGAAAAAGGCAGAGACGGTGAACGCACTCCGATGCAATGGGATGACACTGCCAATGCCGGTTTCAGCCGCAGCAAGCCCTGGCTGCCCGTTCCTCCCAGCTACAAGACCCACAACGTGGCGACCGAACTCAAAGATCCAAATTCGATTCTCTCGTTCTATAAGCAGGTTCTTGCTCTGCGCCACACCAACCACGCTTTGCTGGACGGCGAATATATCGCACTGAATGAGAATGATCCCAACGTGCTTGCATATCTTCGCAAGTACAAAGATGAAACGGTTCTGGTCGCTCTGAACATGTCTCCAGCGGCGCAGAAAGTGAGCTTCGATCTATCTTCGCGAGGTTTGGCGGGCGCGAAGGCTACGACTCTGGTCACGAGCATGACTCAATCGCCGCAAGCCACTCTCAGCGATTTGTCGCTCGAACCCTTTGGCGTTTATATCGCGTCGATTTCAAAGTAAGTGCACTGGGGGCTTCGTCGTTGTGTTCGATACGAGTATTGAGTGTCACAGCAGCGCAACGTCCTCGCGTGATCTCGAGGCAAGTGAATTGTTGTGACCGCATCGAGCGCAGACCGATGGACAGAACTCTGCCGGAGAATAGGGAGCGAAGAGGATCCCCAAAAGCGGCTTGCTATTCTTGTAGAAATTGAGGCCGCCGCACGCCAGGAACAGGAAGAACTAAAACTTCGACTCCGCCCGCACATCCAAAGATACAAACTTCTGACCAAGAACGCGTCGGCGGCAGAATAGGATCCATACTTTCGTCCATTGACAACTATTCGCTGGCCGACTAAAGTGCAGGCCCAGACCCTGTTTCTGTCGCCTCAGCGAATTCAACTGGCTGAGCACCAGGTTTGTTTTCAGACCAACTCCCAGGAGACACCTCAATGGACCGCCGCAACTTGCTAAATCGCGCAGTTTTGATTGCTTTGCTACTCCACCTGATCCTGCTGACTGGGTCGGCTTGGGCCTTCGGCGCTTCAGACAAAATCGCCGCCCGCGTACTCACTGACACCGCCAATGGCGGTACTACTGAAGCTCTGGTTGTGCTCGCGGCGCAGGCTGACTTGAGTCCGGCCGCTGCCCTTCCCAGCAAACTGGAAAAGGGGCTGTTCGTGGTGAACGCGCTGCGCGCAGTCGCAGCCCGCAGCCAGGCTCCGTTGCGCGCTTTTCTGGGTCAACGTGGTGTTCCTTATCAATCCTTCTACATCGTGAACATGATCAAGGTCACAGGCAATCTGGCGTTAATGCAGGAACTTGCCGCGCGTTCGGACGTAAGCCGGATCGACGCCAATCCGCAGGTTCGCACCAGCTTGCCAATACCAAGTGGCATTGACGCTAGCGCTGCCCCGACTGGCATTGAATGGAATGTCTCGAGGGTACGTGCGCCAAACGTCTGGGCCTTGGGCTTTCGTGGCGAGGGCCGAGTCGTAGCCGGTAACGACACCGGTGTTCAATGGGATCATCCTTCATTCAAGGCTCGTTATCGCGGCTGGGACGGCACCAAAGTTGACCATGACTACAACTGGCATGATGCCACCAGCCAGCACTCGCCCACTCCGATTGATCCTTACGGTCACGGCACATTTACCCTGAGCCAGATGGTGGGTGACGACGGTCAGGGAAACCAGGTTGGCGTTGCCCCCGGCGCAAAATGGTTCGCTTGCCGCAATATGGACGCCAGCGGTACCGGCTCTCCGGCCACTTACACGGAATGCTTCGAGTTCCTGATGGCGCCCTATCCCGTGGGCGGAGATCCGAACCAAGGCGATCCCACCCTTGCGCCGGACTCCATCAACAACTCCTGGGGATGTCCTGCCAGCGAAGGCTGCTCGGCCAATACCTTGCTGGCTGTACTGGACTCAGTGCGCGCCGCCGGAATCTTTCCGGCTGTTGCTGCTGGCAATTCTGGCTCAGGCTGTTCCACTGTTTCCGATCCTCCGGCCATTTACAACAGCTCGGTCACGGTGGGTGCGACCAACTCCTTAAACCAGATTTCTTTTTTCAGCAGTCGTGGTCCGGTCACGGCCGATGGCAGTCGTCGTTTGAAACCAGATATTTCTGCGCCGGGGGAGAACATTCGTGGCGCTGTGCCGGGCAATGGATACCAGTCTGGCTGGTCAGGAACTTCCATGGCGACTCCACACATAGCTGGCGGAGTTGCGATGATCTGGCAGGCCAAGCCAGTGCTGATCGGAGACATTGACGGAACGGAAAGACTTCTTACTCGTGCCGCTGTCCATATGAAGAGCACGCAAAACTGTGGGGGGTCGGGACAAAGAATCCCCAACAACATTTTCGGCTGGGGCATTCTAAATCTCCTGCGCGCGGTGCAAGCACCCTGAACGCGCCGGAGCAAACAGTCCGATCGAGAGGCGAACCTGGCACCGATAGCCCTTGCAACGGGCAGGCAGAAAATTGACACTGAGACGGCATGAAAGCCATCGCCGTCATTCCTGCCCGGCTCGCCTCCACTCGTCTGCCGCGCAAAATGTTGCGCGAAATTGGGGGCAAGCCCCTCGTGGGTGTTGTCTACGAAGCTGTTCGTTCCTCTCAGCTGCTCGATGACGTAATCATCGCCACCGATTCCGACGAAATCCTGCGGGTCTGCAGCAAGAACGGTTGGAAGACACTGATGACTTCCACTGCGCACAACAGTGGCACTCAACGTGTACACGAAGTGTCCAAGTCGGTGGCGGCAGACATTTACCTGAACGTGCAGGGGGACGAACCGCTCACCCGTGCGGAGCACATCGCCACCCTGCTTGATGTCATGCGAGATTCGAAAGTCCAGGTTGGAACCCTGAAAACGCCCGCTTCTGTTGCGGACATCAACAATCCGAACGCTGTGAAAGTCGTGGTTGATGCAGATGGACGGGCTCTGTATTTCTCCCGTGCCACGATTCCGCATGATCGGGATGGCACGAGTCCGCAATACCACAAGCACCTCGGCTTCTACGCCTATCGCAAAACCGCGCTTGATCGCTTCGTAGCCTTGCCCGAATCCTCACTCGAGCGCAGCGAGCGGCTGGAGCAGTTACGTTTCCTGGAGAACGGGATTCCAATCTTTGTGGGGGAAACACCCTACGACACCATTGGAGTGGATACCGAAGGAGACTTGAGGCACGTGGAAATGCTTCTGCGCGCCCGCTGAGTGCTGACGCGGCGAGGGCAAAAGAAAATCAATTCCGGAGTTTGTGGCGCATCGCTTTGTGAATTTTTTTCCATCTTTCCTTTTCCTCCCGCGCCATCTCTGGATCGGCTTTTCGTTCCTGAAAACGCACCTCCGCTTGCAGCTTGCGATAATTCTCCTGGCGTTCGGGTACAAGCCGACATTCCAAAATCGCTGCCTCGACCGCACAGCCGGGTTCGCCGCCGTGGGCGCAATTCCGAAACTTACAGTTCTCGGCCAGAGTCGCAATATCCTCAAAGGCACGAGACAAGCCTTCTTCGCTGTCCCACAGCTGTAACTCCCGCATTCCAGGAGTGTCGATCACAATCCCTCCGCCGGGGAGAAAGATCATTTGGCGCGATGTCGTCGTATGTCGGCCGCGATCGTCGTCCTCCCGAACTGGTTGCACGCGAAGAGGTGCCGCCCCCAACAGCGCATTGATAATCGTGGATTTCCCGACGCCTGACGAACCCACGAAGGCCGCCGTCTCCCCTCGCGAAATATGATTTTGGACGGACTCGACGCCCATGCCTTGGATCGCACTCATCAGCAACACAGGGACCCCGGGCGCGATGTTCTCCACTTCTCTGGCTTGCGCGCCAGTGTCAGGGCAAAGGTCTGCCTTATTCAGTAGGACTACCGGGGTAGCGCCGCTGTCCCACACCAGCGTCAGATAGCGCTCGATTCGTCGCAGGTTGAGCTCGCGATTGAGCGAGCTAACGACAAATACTGTGTCCACATTCGCGGCGACAATCTGCTCGCTCAGAGCACGCCCTGCTACCTTGCGCGATAACGTTGTCTGCCGGGGCAGGATACATTCGATCCGCGCGTGACCCTCTTTTGTTGACGCGATCGCCACCCAGTCGCCTACCGCCGGAAAATCCTCCCGGGCCTTCGCCAGATGACGAATCTTGCCCGCAATCTGCGCGGTGTATTCTCCTCGTGCAGCGCGGACCCGATAGGTCCCTCTGAATTCCGCTACGACACGAGCCGGAACAAGTGTGGGATCGGCAAGTGCACGAAAACTACCGTCGAAAACAGAATTCCAGCCTAGATTCAGGAGGTCAAGACTCTTGAGATCCACGTAAACTTCCTCTTCCGAGCGGCCACTGCGCGCTCCAGCACCAACGGTTTTTTCCGCAAGTGAATTGGTCGCCGCGGGTTACACGACGACTGAGTGAACTGGAAGGAAGAAGGCCGCCTGGAGAAGTCCTGCAGTAATCGAAATTCTCGGTTGAGCTAGAGAAGCAGGTCGGAGGCGGACCTATTCTTCCGCTTGGTGACTGCAGTCATAGGCGCCTCCTGAGGAGAATTGGTCGAGCCCTTAGGCTCAAACAGGGCGAACATACAAGGGAATCCCGCACCGGTCAAGTTCAATATCTTTTATCCGCCGGCATCTGCGGCTGCCCTGACTTTCGCCCAGGTTTCGGCGGCTTGCACCCGCTTCGAAATCGC
Source organism: Terriglobales bacterium (assembly GCA_035489695.1). Taxonomy (GTDB): domain Bacteria; phylum Acidobacteriota; class Terriglobia; order Terriglobales; family Acidobacteriaceae; genus 40CM-3-55-5. The sequence continues at coordinate 1,969 of DATHJP010000581.1, read as the reverse complement.
GGGATGCGAATGAAAGAACCACTCCACCCATCGCGACGGTGCGCGCTCCGCCAGATTCTGGTCGGCGAGTTTGTTCATGGATGAAATAAATGGCCCTACCCGGGCGATGGATTGAAAAGCGTAGCGGTCTGCCTGGCGTTCGTTAAAGCGGGAATAGGCGTTCAGCGCTGGCAACAGCAAGAATGAGAGCAGCGTCGTAACCAACACAAGTAACGGCAAGTTCGCGAAATCCGATAGGGTCTCGAACATGTGAAGCTGGTCCACGGCGTAGTGCAGCACCCAGTTGGCGGCCCAGAACCCAAGCAATGTGGTTCCTGCTTGGACCACAATGCTCTTCATAATATGGCGATGCGCGTGGTGTCCAAGTTCGTGCGCCAGCACTACCTCGATTTCATCGGCGGAGTAGTTGTCGAGCAATGTGTCGGCCAGGATGATGCGCCGTGTATTGCCCAATCCCGTAAGTGCCGCGTTCGCCTTTTTACTTTTTTCCGAAAGCTTCCATTGATAAACGCCGCGAACCCGTGTTCCCGCCCGCTCGCTGAGCCGTACTAGCCTCGCCTTCAGTTCCTCATTTTGCAGTGGTTCGAATTTGTAGAAGATGGGAAACAGAATCAGCGGCGCCAACTGCGCCATCAGTACAAAAAGTCCGAGAAAAACACCCCAGGCAATCAGCCACCAGTGCTGTGGGGCTTGGCGCATGATGAAGTACAACAATTCGGCGACGATCGTTGCCAAGACCAAGCCAACCAGGAATCCTTTCGCCTCGTCCCACAACCACGCTCGCAGTCTCTGGTTGGAGAGTTGGAAGCGATGTTCCAGACGAAAACCGTAATAATCCAAGCCCAGTCCAAGCAGTTTCGCGATCGTCATCAACATCAGGACGTACAAGAACACAGCCAGGCTATAGTTCTGAGCGGCATCACCAAGGGCAATATCCCGAAGAGTCCCACTCCAGCCAGTCGCCAGGAGCACGACGAGCAGCACTGCGCCGAGTGCAAAGTCAGCGATCCCCAGCCAGCGGCGGATGCGGTTGTACCGTCGAGTCTGAGGAGAATCCACCGGAATGGTAGACGTGATGCTTGCTGCGCCCATCGTCTAGTTGATTATCCTACGCGTGGAGCCCACAACGCGAGCACTGAAAGTACAATGACCCGACGGCCCGTGCGGCTTTGCGGTCATCACCGTCACCGCTCACTGGCCACTCACAAAGGTCTCGGCACTACTCAGGATTTCCGCCACCAGTTCAGGCGAGGCAGCTTCCGCGTACACCCGCAGCAGCGGCTCAGTGCCCGACGCGCGGAAGAGAACCCATGGCTCGGCACCGTTTCCGTTGCTGGACGCGTCCAGAAAGAACTTTATTCCGTCCAGCCCTTCTTTCTTTAAGACGGAATAACGGCCCAAACGTTTCGTCTGTTCGGATCGGGCGCGCTGAATGGCCGACTGTTTTATGTCTTCTGGAATATGCAAATCCCGGCGACCGTAGTGATGCGGCCCAAACTCACGCTGCAGATCGGCTACCAACTGTCCTAGAGGTTTTCCTTCCTCGGCCATCACATTCGCCAACAACAAGGAATTCAGAATACCGTCGCGCTCCGGCAGATAGCGAGAATATCCGATGCCCCCGGACTCCTCTCCGCCGATTACAATCTCGCGTTCCATCATTAGATCGGCGATGTACTTAAAGCCAATGGGGCACTCGTGAAGCTTGCGGCCATACTTAGCAGCGATGCGGTCCAGCATAAGCGTGGTATTGAAAGCTCGTACCACATCACCCGGCCATTTCTTACGCACCAACAACCAACGGAGCAGGACGGAAAAAATCTTATGTGAATCCACAAAGCTGCCATCTTCTGCCACTGCACCGATGCGATCCGCGTCTCCGTCCGTGGCAAACCCTGCGTGACAGCCATGTTTAACCACTGTCTCCTGCAGCAAAGCAACATGGGGCTCGATGGGCTCAGGATTGATG
>DATHJP010000580.1:0-4400 GCA_035489695.1 Terriglobales bacterium | reverse complement strand
CGGCTTTCCGCGAGAATTTGTCGAGCACTATCTTCAATAACTCACTGTAGGATAATGCCTTATAAAAGAGAGCAAATCGTTGGCCCTAACGATTAATCGTTTTCCATCGCGGTTCGGTCCCCGAAATTATTGTTGAAGGAGAGACAGGTTTTATGGTCGAGGATATCGATCGCGCAGTGGAAGCGGTAGGGAAAATTGAGCAGATCAGTCGTGCCCGCTGCCGCCGCGAATTCGAGCAGCGGTTTACTGATCGGCATATGGCCGAGGATTACCTTCGGATTTACCAGCAATTGCTCAGCCGCTCATCTACTCAAGCAGCAGCCTAGAGTTGCCGGCGCTAATCGGCCGATTTCGCAGACAATCAATTTCCGTTTTTGACTGCGTTGTTAGAAGCTTCTTCCAAATTCCTCGAGCCTGAAGGATTCAATACGTAGTTAATAAATATATAGCGGCTGTTTCCGTCTGTTCGTAAATCCAGGCGTCCATATTTTTTCGGCTGACCGTAAGTGAAGTAGAGCGTCTTCTCCACGGTGACTTTCCAAACTTCTCCGGCACTACTCGGCATGTTGAACTCGAATGATGGGTTGTAGACCGTCTCCGGTGCCTCGAATGCAAATTCTCCTGGCGCTTCGACAAAACCACCGTCAGCGATAGTGAACCTCACTTTCCAATCATAGCGCGGGGACATCGGACGTGGCGGCCATGGTTTCCAAGTGCGGACTTCCAATTGACCATTCGTCGATACCTTTCCAGCGGCGAGATCGACGTTTGCTCCACTGCCATCACCCGGCAATACGACTTCAACAGACTTTTTGATTAGCTGCGCAAATTCCCCCTTTTTGCGCAAAGTAAACAATACAGGTTTCTGGGAATCTGGCTCGTAATAGTTGGATTCGCCCGGATTGGCGAATTCGAATGCGGCCGCCTTAGTGCCCTTAGGCGTGTAGTACCCTTCTTTCGAGACATAAACTCCAAGATTTTTCCCCTGCGCTCCGACGAGCGAAAAATTGCCGTTTTCATCACTCAACGTATCCGCCGTAGATGTTCCTTTCTGAGATAGGTCAGTCCATTGAAATCTAATATTAGCAGCTGCAATGGGCCGCATGTCTTGATCGACAACTTTGCCATAAAAGGAAATAGTCACTCTCCAGTCAGCTTGCTTGTCGCGTTCTCTCCGATGCCACCATTCCTGCATGGCCTGTTCCATTGTCCTACCTTCTAAAGAGATTTGCCTCTCCGATCCGCCTGGTTTTGTCAAAACGTTAGCTGAGGCTTTTCCAGGAGATGGCGAAGCGTTCTCGAAGTTGATCTCTGGAGCAGGTGCTCGCCGCGCCGGTCTATTAAGGAAAAATCCTAACCAAACGACGAATAGCCCGACAACACAGACTGTAGCGACGTTCTGCCAACGGTACATTTATTGTTTTAGTTCGTCTGCGAAACGTTGATAGAACGCTGAGATCTCTTGGATCCTACGCACAAATTGACCACTGTGGTCATCAGCATCTCGAGTGAAGCCGTAATCAGTTTCGAGGTTAAGCGAAGAGGAGAAAACGACTTGCCCATTTGGACCCACCGCTCCGGCCGCCTTCGATCTAGGGCGGGCTATGAATGCCATTGTTTCGTGTGGATCTGTTACTGACCGAATATCCGTGCCGTTAAAGAAGAAGACACTTCTCTGTCCGGCCGGGTAACTAGCGAAGTAGTCATAATAGTCAAACGTTGCGTTGTGAAACGCATTCGGTTTGAAATCAATCTGGTTCGCAACCCAGTTTGTCTGAAAAGGCCATTCAAAGCTCCCGACCGAGACAGTAAACAGCGTTCCTGTCTGTAATGCGAAATCATTACTGTTGTAAAACGATACGAATTTGCCCACATTGCCGACTGCACTCGCGAGAAAAAGGCGATAACCTCTATCTACTGCATCGTCTGGAGTGGCATGCCGGTTCTGCTCCGCGATGAGAAAATCCTGAAAGTCGTTGACGCTATCACTATAACATCCTGCTGGGATCGCTGCTTGCATTAAAACATATTTATCGATGAGCAAACCGCGCTTTAGGGCTGACGCGGTCACAACATTTCCCATACTGTGCGCAGCGATGCTCATCGTGTAATCAGGCATCTGATGTTTTAGGTAGTTATTCACATAATTTAAGAGGGATCCGCCATACTTCCATGCGAGCCATTCGCTCGTATTGTAAGACGTAGCTGATGTTTGTGTCGCCCAACGAAAGGCAGCAAAGCGTCCGTTATACCCTTGCCACCATAGGCGCTTAAACATCGTCTCGCTGAAGCTAACGGAGTCTTCGTAACTCATCCGCCAACCATGAACAAAAACCAGGCATTGTGGCTCTTCATCCAAGCTCTGGTCGAACCGGGGCGAGACATCCACAGCATAGTCGATGCTACTCTCATCAAATGTATCGCTCGATGAATTATAAGGAAGTGGTGTCAAGGGATCTGGCGCTGCACTCGCGCGCTGGTACATCTTCTTAATATCTTTCAAGTCCAACCAGACGCTGCCGACTTCAGCGAGCTCGTTGTCGTTTTGATCAAGGAACACAACGGTTAGTTCGCCTTTACCCTCGCTTACTCCTTCGAAAAGGAAGCATTTTTTAGGATTGTCGTCTGATAAGTCACTCCAATAATCAGCCTTGAAGATAAATGTGCCGTTGGCGTCAACCGTTTGTTTGTTGTTCTTGTCCCGAACGGCGTCATTGAACGTGCTCGTGGCAATCTGAGTCTGGGCCGCCGCCTCATCGGTCAGGTAGCTAGGAGAACCTTTGCCATCGGCCGATGGGTAGATATTAATGGCAGGCGCGCCGGTCACGTTTTTCCACTTCAAACCAATCTGCATTCCCCAACCGAGAGCGTCTGTAGCTCCGCTGAGGTCGATCCACAACCGCGCGAAATCTTCAAGATTACGCTTCGAATTAATCTGGTGCAGCGAACTATCCGAGCGCGACGCGGGAACTTGCTCTTTCTCCAGCGGACCGGTCGGCGAACCGCCTTCACCGTTGTAATTTAACTCCGCGTCGTCATCATCATTTAACCAGAACCGGTAAGGCTTATCGCTGGTCGTTTTATCGGCGTCACGGACGAGTGGATCGTCGAAACTCATTTGGCCATCGCGATTGCCATCGACGGCAAGATTGGCCTGCAAAAGAATTACGTCGTAATAGCCGTTCCTGCCGGCACGTTGGTAGGGCGGATCGATCAGATATGGAGCCGATGGATCTGCTGAAGCGCCTTGCGTCACCCATTGATGAATCTCATGATGAAGAGGTCCTCCATCATAGGGCGTAAATTGAACATCCCAAGTAACGGTCAGAGCGGGGTCGGCGTTCACTTTCCAGCGGTATTGTAACCGGATGATTTCGTAGCCGTTATTGTCCACATAGAAGTCGGCGTATTCGAAACCCTCGGTAAACTTGTTCTCAAAAGCAGGAATCCTGGCCTCAGCATTCTGACGCAAAAGAGCCTCGTCATTCCTATCTGAAAGCGTGAGCGTGAGTATCTTGTGCACTGGATTGCCGTTGTCATCCACGTCATTGGGCAAGCTTTCGGTTACTTTGAGCGTATCCGATTTGGTCACTTCACCGGTGTTCGGTTCCCCGAGATAGAAGAAGCTCCCGCCGCGACCAATCACCCGCGGTGGCTGAGAAGTTAGACGCCCGGTAAATGGATCAATTGTGTCAACGAATATTGTGTAGTTGTCAGGATCGTAGCTTAAGACAGCAGTCTTGGTTAAATACCAGTACCCGCTTCGCGTGAAGCCTCCGAAACCAACCGCTCCCAGGTGAAAACTTTTTTCCTCGCCTTCTATGATTGGATGATTCAGTGGAGTAACAGTAAGCGACGCCGTCGCAGATGAACCACCGCCGCCAGGTTGGCCCGCAGCGCTATCAGGCATTGCAACGGTACCTCCATCGACTGTGATTGTGGGATTTTCCCCTCCAGAAAAGGAACGAAAGCTCACCGAGGTGTTCGGTTGAAGACCAGTAACGATTACCCTGGTTACTCCGGGCCCAACTACTGCTACATTGCTCCAAGTCGCTCCTCCGTTGGTGCTAGCTTGCAACGTTGTAGTTGAGGTGGATCCAGCCCAGCGAATCTCTACCGTCGTTGCCGAAGTCGGAGTAGCTTCAAAGCTTGCAGGTGGTGAGAGTGAAGAATCAATCGTCACCGCCGTAGTATCGACAGAGACTACTTTTGCCCCGCTGACAGCGGTTGCCCGAATCATGCTCACCTCATTCGCTACGGAAGGAAGATAGACCCATACCTGAGCCACATAACTGGAACCATAAACGCCGATAGCACGCCCGATAGATCTAACGGAAAGGCTAGACTGTGGCATTGATCGACCAGTGTTATCAGGAGCGAGCAATGCGTGTCCCTGGACG